>NZ_JBBECH010000078.1:22017-71311 GCF_040881935.1 Saccharospirillum sp.
CGACGGTGGCCAATGCCCTGTTGCCCGGCTATCCTCTGCGATTCACTCTGCTTTTCAGGATCGGACTCATGCGAATTTTATTCACTGGCGGCAGTGGCAAGGCTGGTCGCCACGCAATCGCCCACTTGATTGAACAGGGTCACCGCGTGACCAATGCTGACTTGGTGCCGCTGAACATGCCCGGGGTTGATTCACTGCAGGTTGATTTAACCGATGCAGGCCAGGTGTTCAATGCCCTGCATGCCTACGCCGGTTTTGATGAGCTCGAGCCAGGCACCGGAGTACCGGCCTACGACGCCGTGGTGCACTTTGCGGCCATTCCCTGCATTCTGTTGCGGCCAGACAATGAAACCTTCCGCATCAATACCATGAGCACTTACAACGTGCTGGATGCGGCCACCAAACTCGGCATTCGCAAGGTTATTTTTGCTTCTTCGGAAACCACCTACGGCATTTGCTTTGCCGATGGCGAAATGAAACCCGAGTACATTCCCATCGATGAAGACCACCCGACTGTTCCCCAGGACAGCTATGCCATGTCTAAGGTGGTCAACGAAGCTACCGCCCGTTCCTTTCAGGCTCGTAGCGGTTTCGATATATACGGCTTGCGCATCAACAACGTGATTGAACCGCACGAGTATGCCACGAATTTTCCGGCCTTTATGGACAACCCGGCACTGCGTCGCCGCAACATTTTCGCCTACATCGACGCGCGCGACCTCGGCCATATGGTCGACTGCTGCCTGAAAACCGACGGCCTGGGTTATGAAGTCTTTAACGTCGCCAACGACGATCTCTCGGTCGGCATAAGCAGCCAGGAAGTGATCGATCGCTTTTACCAGGGCGTGCCGCAAAAGCGGGAAATGGAACCGAATGAGACCTTCTTCGCTAACAATAAAGCTAAGCGTCTGGTTGGGTTTGCACCCCGGCATTCATGGCGCGAAGTACTGAAGAGCTGAGGATGGCTGCCGCACACTGAAGCAAAGTTGAAGTCCGTGCTGCCAGAAAATCATAATATGCCCGGTACTCCTGCTTAGTGTTGAGTGGTAACCAACCACCGCCGTAGCGTCTTTAAACGGTGATGTCGCCGCGGATCACATCAACCACCTCACCGCCAACCCAGACATCGCCTGCTTGCTCGCGCAACGTAACCCGCCCTGCGCGCTCCAGCCGGGTGCCCTGGGCTGCGACATAAGGCGACGACACCAACCCGGTGGGAATCAGCCATTGCGCCAGGCTGGCATTCAGGCTGCCCGTTACCGGGTCTTCATAGCCGCCGTCACCGATTAACGAGCGGACTTCAACCGTCGCCTCTGCGCCCGCTTCATGCAAGCCGATAACGCCAAGATTAAGCGGGGCCAACGCCGCCCACTCGGGTTCGAGCGCCAGGACATCTCGGGCTGAGTGCAACATGATCGCGCACCAGCCTGGTCCGTTATCCACCCATTGGTGATGGGCAATGTCCGATGGCACCAGACTAAGCGCTGCCATAATTTGACTCAGGACCTCGTCTTCGAGCGGGCCCGTTCGCATCAGCGCAGGCGCCGCAAACTCAAGCTGTGCGCCATCCTTGCGGATGTTAACCAGGCCTACCTCACACTGCTGCACCACTCGGTCTGCGTTTTTGGGCGTCCCGCCCGCCGCAAGCCAGGCATGGCAGGAGCCCAGCGTCGGATGCCCGGCAAATGGTAATTCAACCTGGGGCGAAAATATGCGTACGGCATAATCTGCAGCCGGGTTTGTTGGTGTTATTAAAAATACGGTCTCAGACAGATTCGTCCACCGTGCAATAGCCGCCATCTGGTCAGTGCTGAGATCGTCTGCCGCATGCACCACGGCGAGTGGGTTGCCAAGAAACGGATCGGCTGAAAAGACGTTAACCTGCGAGAACTTAAAACAGGGCATTAAAATTTTCCCTTCTAGTTAGAATCGAAACTGGAACGCCCTATGATGTAGAGAGTTCGCTTAATCTCACAAACATCTACCTACTGTATGTTCTTCACATTCTGGAGCCCCATTTAACCGAAAAATCCGATCCACTGCCGACCTCCTCCGGTTGCCACGAATGCAGAGAATTTATCAAGTATCCGGGCGGTCCGGCCCTGCACCCGGGTATTGGGGAAGGTCATCGTTTATCTGCAACCAGTCGACCTTGCTGGCCACCCAAATGTGATACTGCGGCTGAATCGTCGTGCGATCATCCAGTGAAGCCAAGGTGACATCCAGCGTCTCCGGTTCCAGAGCGTGCCGGAACACCAATTGAGTACCGCACTCGGTACAATGCTCCCGCTGCCCCTGATCGCTGGAGGCATAAACGCCTGGTGCGCCCCGGGTATATTCAAACGCAGCACGCGGGAACGTGGCCCAGGCTACAACAGGTGCACCGGTTGAGCGCTGGCACAGCCGACAATGACAATAGCCGGCACCATTAGTCTCGGCCACAATACGGTAACGAACAGCCTGGCACAGGCACCCTCCGGTAAGCGTCATTTCATTAGCCCTCGATAAACGACTTCTCAGTTTAGCCCAGGTTAGGGTTTAAGCGATGCCTGGCTGGAGGAGACGAGTTAAACGTGATCATCCACCTTAACTGACTATTCTGATTGTTTTCCAGCGATACTGCTTTTCAAGAAACCCTGCAACATAGCCCACCTTTGGCGATCGAAACCGCATGGCTGCCCAGGCGCCAAAAAGCCTCGCGTAAAAGGAAAGGGTGTGGTTTTCGGGTTGGGTACGTCGTCTGGCAGTTCGACACCCTCGGGACGGCTGCGAGTCATGGTTCTGATCTCGGGCGGCGGAAAATTGGCCGCTGACCGCGGACGCAAGGGCTATTGCCTTAATACTCGTTAAAACCTTTGCCATCGAAAATTTTGTCGCGGCACTTCTCAACCCGCGCCTCACGTGTCTTTGCCTGCTTGGCCCCATCAATATGAATAATATAGCTGCGTTGGCGACCGGGCGTCAGTGCGAAAAAAGCATCTTTCAGGGCCGAGTCGACATCCATGGCCTGCTGCAATTCATACGGAAGAGGGTAGTCATCCGCGGTCTTGAAGTCGACACGAAGGCCCGCCTTCTCAACGTCGATGGCTTCCAGAATATAGTTTTTTAGCACCGGAGCTAAATCTACCACCCGCGCAGCATCGGTAAAGCGGATTACCCGGCCGGATTGAGTATTTTCACCGGGCGCGACCAACAGCTTGTGTTCATCCTTCAACAAGGCGCCTTTCATAAAACTCAGCACATAGTTGGTCTTGAACGCGCCAATCATCACGACGTTCTGGCCGTTGTAGGTGTAACAGGGCGAACCCCATTTACGGTCTTCAATCAAAGGCGTTGCCAGAACCACCTTGCGCAGTTCGACCAACCCATCCCGCCAGGTATTAACCTTGCAGTCAAGCGTACCCACCTTGTCGCAGCGGCCACAACCTTCGTCCAGATACTCGTCAACGGCCGGGTTCTTTGAGTTCATAATCTCTCACTCCAGATGTAGGGCCAGGTAATCCGTTTGGTCAGGAATACTACCCCGCAAGGCAAAGACCCTCTTAAAGCCCGGCTTCCACCATTACCCTGATCTTAGCGGCTTTCTCGAAATGGTCCAACTTGTGAGTCTGAATCCATCAGGTAGCCGCTTCCATAAGCAACTCCGGATCGATATTCCCAAACGTTCCGGACGCACCTCTACATGCAGGCTGAACCCCGCGATTGGAAAAGCGAGGTGGGTCCAGGTAAACCCTTTCAGCGATGTGAACTCTGACATGCCGCTCGTCTTGGCGGTCTTACCGAACCGGCGATCACCTGATACCCGGCTAGGCAGAGGAATGCGCATGGCTCCGGAGGCCTATCCGAGCACCCAGGTCCATGGTTCCGGATAAACGAACGCACCATCAGTTCGGTAGCGTACAGACGATACGGCTCCTGACGAACGATTATGAATTGAATTAGATACCCATGGATGCGAGCTTGAGCACTATGCAGGTCGAATTTCATGCATTGGTAGAATAAATCTATATCGCTCCACCCTGGGGGAAATGAAATGCCTTTAACTCGTACAAAAGACAGCTTGCTGGGTGACTTGCTCAAAATCATATTGGCAGTAATATTGCCGCCCCTCGGTGTATTTCTCGAGGTTGGGTTTGGCAAGCATTTCTGGATCAATATCATTCTGACATTGCTCGGGTTTATACCAGGTATCATTCACGCCGTTTACGTCATCGCTTCACGATGAAAGCCAAACATGAATACCGACGAGTACTCTGAACCCTTAAGTCGAGAGGAGCTGGCAAAACTGCAACAACTGTCCAACCTGATGGACAAGGCTTTTACCATTCCTGGAACCAGTATTCGTTTCGGTGTTGATTCTATAATTGGGTTAATTCCAGTGATTGGGGATACATTATCCATCTCAGTTTCAGGGTATATCTACAGTTTTGCCAAGCGAGCTGGCGTTCCGTGGCATAAGCGCATGCGGATGGTGTGGAATATTTTTGTAGACTGGCTTATCGGCCTCATCCCCCTGGCAGGGGACATATTTGATATCGGATTCAAAGCAAATAGCAAAAACGTACGCATCATCCTGGCGCACGTTGATGATCAACCCAAGGCTGCTATTATCGACGTTGAAGAGTAACAATCCGGCCGGTAGTAATCCGAGCGCTGTTTCAGTGCAACCTCATAGCACTTTTTGGCGACCTTTTTGTCGCCTTTTTTCGAACCAGCCGGTGTGCCCAAAAACCAATAATTCCCACCAATCACTAACGCCTAGGCTCAGTCACCGATTTCAAACCGCTTGCGCGACCAGCGTGTAACACAGTGGAGTCTGAGCAGTCTAGTTCTCGTACATGGCGTAGTCTACCTCGCGATTCAAATGAGGGTGTTCTTTAATATGCTGCAGACTGAGACCGCTTTGCACGCACGCGGTCACGATCTCGCCCAACGTTGCACAAACCAATAGCCAGTTTCACCGATATTGCCAACGCTGCCATCCGCAAGCTAGCGCGACCTTCTAGTGGAAGCGAACGTCGGAACGACAAGCTATCGCTTCGACTTGCATTTTTTAGGCATTGAACCTTACCTGGAACCCATACTTGCTCGGGGTGAAGCCTGAAGACTCGTAGAACTTATGCGTAGCCGGATCTTTTGAGCCGGTCATAAGTGAAACCTTATAACAATCAGCTCGTTGCGCAAATGCTTTTGCGTATTGCAAGATTGCCTTTCCAACCCCCTGATTCCTGTAGCTCTTAACAACGATGACATTTTCTATAATCGCGTAAGGCCGACAAGACCAACTCAGATTGGCACAAACGTTTACGGTGCAGGTTCCCACCAGACTAATTTCTTCAAACGCTCCTACAACACACCCACCAGACTGAAGTATGGATGAGTAGGCGGTTCGCACTTCAACATCTGTGGGTCTTGGTGATCGGGGTCGATTATATTGATCAAGCAGGTGTAGTATGCCATCCAGTTCCGCTAGCTGTACTTGCCGAATTTCCACTGTGGCTATCTCATGTTTAACGATTGGCTACGCGACGTTCCGGAGAACAGTGCGTACTTCTTTCGACAACAGCCAGTGGTCAATTGGATTTTATCGAACGGTGGTTCTCCTTCCAGCTTTGTATCTCATCCAAACGCTCACTAAACCGGCATCAGACAAGTCACCTGCAGTAACCTGAACATCAATGATGTCCTTTGCTGGCAGACCGGGGACTGCGGTAGACCCTATATGATCAATTCTCAGCGCCCGGCTTCCCAGGGTTCTTCGAAGTATTTCTTCAATAACGCGACATTCAGCTGGCCAAATCGGACTTGGCCTTATGAATCACAGTAGCCAGCTCCGGTTCAATTGGCATTTTCTTGAACGGGCTGACATTGGCACCACCGGTATTGCCTGGTGGCACCAATCCAAATGCTGTTTTAGTCGCAGCACCAACAATCCGAAAAATCTGACCTAGCAGTTCTCGGATTGATCGATTACGAATAGCCCATACCAGCATCAACATATGAACCTTAACGTGCCAATACGTTGATTCCTGCCCTAGCACATGCGCCCGTTCCAGGTGGGCAAATTCAAGCTGAGTATCACTCAGTGACCTTGCCCGCTCGGCATTAGCCAGCTCGGCCTCAACAATGGAGGCTATTCGTTGTGAAAAAACAAGTGGCATGCAAACCTCCTTGTAGGGGTATTACGCCCAACTATACGTCACTGACCTCTAGGCGTTAAGAGGCGTCGGAGCAGACTAACAACCTATTCTTTTTGAATCTTGCACATGATCCAAATAGTTCGGTATTAACTAGCGGTGTGAAGTGGCGGTGCCATCATTGTTAGTACCGCTCACTCTATCACTTAACGTTTCCTGGCCACCATAAACACCGCTTTTTTAGCATCAGGCTGCCATTGGTATTCAATAGCAAAACCAGCCTCGACCATGCTGTATTCCAGCTCGGCTACGGTAAACACCTTTACCAGTGGCATCTTGCCAAAAAACCGTGCAACAGGCGCGATGTATTTGATATACGCCATGCGGTCACCCAGACACGCCGTACTGGAAATGAAAACACCACCGGGTTTCAGAAAGCCGTGTATCCGCGAGATTACGGCTTCTTTGTCTTCCAACAAATGCAGCAGACTGAGCGCCAGTACTGCATCGAATCGAATCTCAGGTGAGCGGAATTCATCGACCGTTGCTTGCTCGAAATCAAGGTTGCCAACCCCGGCATCCTTTGCTTTGGTGCGTGCCAGATCGAGCATGCCAGACGAGCAGTCCACCGCCAGGTAGTGCTTCACATTGGGCGCATGCAGCACTGCGGTCGAGCCGGTGCCGCAACCGAGCTCAAGTACCTCGCTGTTAGGTTGCAGATACTGGCGCGTTATCTCAAGTTTCTTCTGATAACCAGCTTCATCCGCAATCGGCATCGCCGCATAGCGCGGTGCCAGTTTGTCCCAGAACTTGGCTGTGGTGTTCATCCTTGCCTCCTGTAAGCAGGTGATGCTTCAGGTTATGCCAGTTAGCAGAAAGCGCTATGGGCCAGAAGTCCTGAAATGCGCAGAGCCAATAAAGCTCTGCTTATGGCTTTTGACTCCCCCCTAGGCTCCTGCCACTCAAGTGTCAGAGTATCAGGCTGGTCATCTGAAATAACCGGTCGGACTTTCTCATACAGGCAAACCCGGTCGTTAGCGTCGGGGAATGGTTGAGGCATCCTGACCAAACAGTATTTTCTTCTCGTCGTCGGTAAAGCCCTGTTTGGCCTCTTTTATCTGGTCAGCCACGGCATAGGCGCGCTTCGTCGCCGGGCGTTCACTGATCGCGGCATGCCAGCGCTTGACGTTGGGGAAGTCGTTCAGGTCCTGTTTCTGGCGCTCGTGCGAAACCACCCAGGGGTAGCTGGCCATATCGGCGATTGAATAGTCGCCTGCCAGGAATGGCCGGTCAGCCAAACGCCGGTCCATCACTGCGTAGAGCCGGGCGGTTTCTTTCACATAGCGGTCAATCGCATAGGGCACTGGCTCGGGCGCATAAACGTTGAAATGATGGTTCTGCCCGGCCATTGGGCCCAGACCACCCATTTGCCAGTACAGCCACTGCATGACGTCCAGTCGCTGGCGCCAGGTCTCACCATAGAACTGGCCGGTTTTCTCGGCCAGGTAGGCCAGAATGGCACCGGACTCGAACACCGAGATCGGCTCACCGCCGTCTTCAGGTTCGGTATCGACAATCGCCGGGATCTTGTTGTTCGGCGATAATTGCAGAAATTCAGCCTCAAACTGGTCGCCTTTGCCGATGTTGACCGGAATAACGTCGTAAGGAAGCCCCATTTCTTCGAGGCAGAGTGTGATTTTGTGACCGTTCGGGGTCGTCCAGTAATACAGCGTAATCATGGTCGGACTCCAGTTACCCTAAAAGGGATATTTTGCCCTGTTTTGGCGCTTAAAATAGGTAAATCAACGGCTTTTTAACCCAGTCACCCTCTGTAACTGAGTTGACTCTTTTTTATTCAGCTTTAACAGGTATAATGCGCGCCCTAATTTAAAGCCGGACACCCTGCTTGTGATCGAGAAACTTCGTAATATCGCCATTATTGCCCACGTTGACCATGGTAAAACCACGCTGGTCGACAAACTGCTTCGACAATCCGGCACTCTGGGCCGTAAAGACCAGGGCACAGAACGCATCATGGACTCCAACGACCAGGAGCGTGAGCGCGGTATTACGATTTTGGCCAAAAACACCGCCATCAACTGGCAGGATTACCACATTAACATCGTGGACACCCCGGGACACGCCGACTTCGGTGGCGAGGTTGAGCGGGTACTGTCGATGGTAGATTCCGTACTGTTGCTGGTCGATGCGGTTGACGGCCCGATGCCGCAAACGCGTTTTGTGACCTCCAAGGCCTTTGAGCAGGGCTTGCACCCCATTGTCGTGATCAATAAGGTCGACCGCCCCGGCGCCCGGCCAGACTGGGTAATGGATCAGGTCTTTGACCTGTTCGACCGCCTCGGCGCCACCGACAAGCAACTCGACTTCCCGGTCATTTACGCCTCGGCTCTGAACGGCGTCGCCGGTGACGACCCCGAGAACATGGCCGAAGACATGACGCCGCTGTTCGAGATGATCGTCAGCCAGGTGCAGCCGCCGGAAGTCGAGCGTGATGGCCCGTTGCAAATGCAAATTTCCGCGCTGGACTACAACAGCTACGTCGGCGTCATCGGTGTCGGCCGCATCAAGCGTGGCCGCCTGCGGACCAACGAACAGGTTATCGTGGTCGGCAAAGACGGCAGCCAGAAAAAGGGCCGTATTCTGCAAGTCATGGGTTACCACGGTTTGGAGCGGATTGAAGTGCCTGAAGCCGAAGCTGGTGACATCGTCTGTGTCACCGGTATCGAAGGCCTGAACATTTCCGACACCCTGTGCGACCCGAACCACCCGGAAGCCCTGCCTGCGCTGACGGTCGATGAACCGACGGTGAGCATGAACTTCCTGGTTAACGATTCGCCGTTCGCCGGTCGTGAAGGCAAGTACATTACCTCGCGCAACTTGAAAGACCGCCTCGAACAGGAACTGATTCACAACGTGGCGCTGCGGGTTGAACAGGGTGACACCCCGGACAAGTTCAAGGTATCCGGCCGTGGTGAATTGCACCTCTCGGTTCTGATCGAGAACATGCGTCGCGAAGGCTTCGAGCTGGCAGTATCCCGCCCGGAAGTGATTCAGCGCCTGGTCGACGGTGAAATTCAGGAGCCGTACGAGCAAGTCGTAATCGATCTGGAAGAACAGCACCAGGGCGGCGTGATGGAAGAACTGGGTCTGCGCAAGGCCGAGATGACCAACATGGAAAACGATGGTCAGGGCCGCCTGAAACTCGAATTCATGGTGCCTTCGCGTGGGTTGATCGGCTTTCGTGGCCAATTCCTGACGCTTACGTCCGGCTCCGGCATCATGACCAGCATTTTCGATCACTACGGCCCGGTCAAGGGCGGTGACATGTCCGGTCGCCCGAATGGTGTGCTGGTCAGCATGGCCAAGGGCAAAACCCTGGCATACAGCCTGTTTACTTTACAGAGTCGTGGTCGTCTGTTCCTCGGTCACGGTGTGGAGATCTACGAAGGCCAGGTCATTGGCATCCATTCGCGCGACAGCGACCTGGTGGTCAACCCGACCAAGGCCAAGCAGCTGACCAACATTCGTGCCGCCGGTACCGATGAAGCGCTGACGCTGTCGCCGCCGATCCATCAGACCCTGGAACAGGCGCTCGAGTTCATTGAAGACGATGAACTGGTCGAAGTCACACCGCTGTCAATTCGTATCCGCAAGAAACTGCTGACCGAAAACGAGCGCAAGCGCGCCGGTCGCGGCCCCAAGTAAAAACAGCGTTATCATTCGCTAAACCACCGCTCCAGATCGTGCCACAGGCGCTTTCTGGAGCGGTGACGTTTCTCCCGAAACTGAGCTACACTGCCTAAAAGCTTAGCGGAAGAGCGACATTGAGCACACCTTCCTTGCCTAACCGGCACCCGCTTTCACTATCGCGCCGTCTGCTCGTATGGATAGCAGGCATCTTTATTGCACTCGTCAGCCTTACCACCGCCCTGCAGCTCAGCCTCGAATACTCCCTTGAAGAAGAATCCGGTGTGCAACAAATTGGCTTTGCCCTCTTTGGCTCGCGCGATGTACTGGCCAATGCCCTGTGGAGTTTCGACCCGGTCCAACTGACGGCAACCGCCGACTTACTGATCGCCCACCCGTTGATTGAAGGCGTACTGATCGAGTCTGAAGACCCGGCGCTGAACCAGATTCGCGGGCATCTGCCTGACCCCTCGGGTTACCTTCCCACCTCAGAGCTGGATCCGGGATACCCCGATATCGTCATTGCCAGCCAGGGCAGGTTGCTGCAGAAAGCCCTGCAATTTACCGAATCCGTCGACTTCGACACTGGAGAGAGCCTTTACCCGGTTGGCACCGTAACGGTTTACTCCAATGTACGGCTCATACTGAGCCAGAGCTCGCTGAATTTTGTATTTACCCTGACCAGTGCGATTTTTCTATGCGTGCTCGTCGTTGCGGTAACCGCCTGGTCGGTGCACCGGCTGGTCGCTCGTCGACTGACGGTGGTTGAGCGCGTATTGGCGGCCATCGAGCCTGAAGACGATGTCTTTCGTGCCCGCCTGATTCCAGACTGGATCGGCCGTGAGCGCGATGAAATAGCGACGCTGTGCGACACCCTAAATCAGTTGCAGGTGCAGCTGGCGGAAAAATCGCAACGCATTCACCAGCACCAGAGCAGCCTGGAACAGAAAATCCAGGCGCGCACCCATGAGCTCGAAGAAACCCTCGAAGCCCTGCAAATCAGCACTGATCACAAGAACCAGTTTCTGGCCAATATGAGCCATGAAATACGAACGCCGATGAACGGCATTATTGGCATGGCGGAGCTGTTACAGGACACCCGCCTGGATCAGCGCCAACGCGATTACCTGACCACCATTCTCAATTCCGGACATACCCTAACCACCATCATTAACGACATTCTGGATTTGTCGAAAATCGAAGCAGGGCACCTGGAACTGGAATCCATCCGCTTTAATCTGCCGGAACTGGTTGAAGAAACCCTGGCACTGTTTATCAAACCCTCTGAAGAAAAAGGGCTGTTGCTGATCGCAGACATCGAGCCTGGCACCCCCGACACCATTGTCGGTGACCCCATTCGTATGCAGCAATTGCTGCTGAATTTGCTGGGTAACGCCTTTAAATTTACCGACGACGGTGACATTGTGGTGCATCTACAATGGCACCCCGATCGGCAGCGGCTGGGTGTGGCCGTTAGCGACACCGGGCTCGGGATTGAGCCGGATAAACTGACCGTATTGTTCGATGCCTTCTTCCAGGCTCACAAAAGCACCCACCGGGAGCGTGGCGGCACTGGTCTTGGGCTGGCTATTTGCAAGCGGCTGGTCGAACTGATGCAGGGCGAAATCGGGGTGGAAAGCGAGCCCGGCAAAGGATCGACGTTCTGGTTTGAGATACCGATTAATACCATCGACGCGACCCCTAATCCGAAAGGGCCATTTTCAGCGACTGAGTGCAATGGTCTCAGCGGCAACGCTCTGCTGATCACCAGCAATCTGACACTGCAACGCCTGTTCAGTCACCACACCGATGCCACGGCGCTGACGCTCACCTGTGCGTCCAGCGGGGTTGAAGCCCTGGCGCTCTGTGATCAGCAACAGTTCAATGCCATTCTGGTGGATGCCACCGTGGATCACGACACCGGGCTGATGCTCGGCCCGACCTTGGCAGGCGCTCAGCCAAAGGCCCTGCTGGCCCTCATCGCCAGTCGCATGGCGTCGCCGGACTGGCAAACCCTCACCCGTCATCAATTTAAACGGTTGATGGAAAAGCCGTTGTCACTGCCGCGCAGCCTGCTGAACCTGGGTGAAAACCGGTTGCCGAGCCCGTCTGGCCAACCTGACGAAGAACCTGGCCTTCAGTCACCCACCTTTCCCCAGTCCCATCTGTTGTTGGTGGAAGATAACCACATCAATCAACGCGTCGCTGAAGGCATGTTGAGACGGCTGGGATTAACCGTAACGGTAACCAGTAACGGCCAACAGGCGCTCGACTATCTGGAAAACAATGTGCCAGAGAATGAATTGACGAACGCCATCAACGGGGATGTTACAGAGCGCGGCCTATTACCGACACGTGTCGACCTGGTTCTGATGGATTGCGAAATGCCGGTGATGGACGGTTACGCCGCCACTCACGCCATCCGCCATTCCGACAACGACCGGATCCGGAGCATTCCGATCATCGGGCTCAGCGCCCACGCGATGATGGAACAACAGGAAAAAGCGCTGGCCGCCGGTATGGATGATTATCTAACCAAACCGTTGCGCCGCCGCTCGCTGGAACTGACGTTGAGTAAATGGCTGCTCGCCAACGACTGAGACCGGGCGCAGGACGCTGTCAGGATGGCAAGATGCCGATGTCGGTGAGTGAAATGCCGGCTTTGCGCAATGCCAGGCGCAGCGTTGAACGCACTACCTTGGGGTCATCCAGATGCAGCAGGCCGGAGGCGATGGTATGCGCCCAATCGCTGTCGATCTGACGCAATACAGATTTAACCCGCAGCAAGTTGGAGCTGCTCATCGACAAATGCCGATACCCGAGGCCCACCAGAGTTACCGCTCCCAGCGGGTCACCCGCCAATTCGCCACAGAGGCTGACCGGAATTCCGCTTTCATTGGCAGCATCGATCACCATTTTCAGTGCCTTGAGCACAGCCGGATGCAGGGAGTCGTAGATGTTAGCGACGCGCGGGTTATTGCGATCAACCGCCAGTAAGTATTGGGTCAGGTCGTTGGAACCCACCGAAATAAAGTCGATCTGGGTGGCAAATTCCTTAACCAGATACACGGCGGACGGTACCTCAACCATAACCCCAACTTCCGGCAAGGTGACCTCTACGCCCTCTTCGTTCAACTCCAGCACCGCCCGGTGGATGATCGCCAAAGCTTCTTCCACTTCGCTGACGCTGGTTACCATTGGCAGCATGACTTTCAGGTTATTCAGCCCCAGGCTGGCACGCAGCATGGCGCGGATCTGCACCATGAACAGTTCCGGGTGGTCGAGCATCACGCGGATACCACGCCAGCCCAGAAAGGGGTTGTCTTCAACGATCGGGAAATAATCGAGGCTTTTATCGCCGCCGACATCCAGCATGCGCATAGTCACCGGCAGGGGTGCGAATGCTTCCAGTTGCGCGCGGTAGATGGTGGCTTGCTCTTCTTCAGACGGAAAGCGGTCACGCATCATAAACGGCACTTCGGTGCGAAACAGTCCAACGCCATCGGCGCCCTTGTTTTGCGAACGCACCACATCGGTTTGCAGACCGGTGTTGACCATCAGGCTGATGGTGACACCGTTGATGGTTTCACTGGCTTCGTCGGTCAGGCTTTCGAGGTCTGCTTCGCGCTCGGCCTCTTCCTCGCAGATGGTTTCAAAATACTGGCGCTTTTCCGCCGACAAGCGGTAGTACACATGGCCACGGTAGCCATCGACCACCAGTTCCTCACCCTGCAAGCCCTGCCAGGGCAATTCCTGCACACCCATAATGGTCGGGATCGCCAGGGCACGGGCCAGGATCGCCACGTGCGAGTTGGCTGAGCCAGTGGTACAGACGATGGCCGCAATACGCCCGGCGGCCAGGTCGCCGAACACCGTCGGCGAAATTTCCTCGCCGACCAGAATCGCGTGTTCAGGTATCGCCACCTCTGGCACTGAGGCCTGTAAATGCGACAACACGCGTCGCCCCAGGTCACGCATATCGGCAGCGCGTTCACGCAGGTAATCGTCTTCGATGCTTTCAAAATGGTCGATGTAGCGACGCATTACTGTGGCGAGTGCGCTCTGAGCCCATTCGCCTTTTTTAATCAGTTCAACCACAGCGTCGCCCAACGCCCGGTCTTCCAGAATACCGACGTAAACATTGAACAGCGCCAGTTCTTCCGGACGCAATTCGCTGCGCAATCGCTCGCGGGTGGCGGTGAGTTCTGAACGGACTTTGGTCAGCGCATTTTCAAACAGGTGTAATTCCGCGTCGATGTCGCGGGCTGGCCGGTAACGTACCGAATTGAGATCGGACGGCGGCACCAGCACATGGGCATTGCCAATGGCGACACCCTGCGACCCGGCCACGCCGGCAAACCGAACATCCAGTTGTTCGCCGCCCATCAGGTTCAGCCCCGACAGCGCGCCGGTGGCTTCGGCATGGGCGATCACCCCGGCCAACTGGGCCGACAGCGTCACCATAAAGGCTTCTTCGGAATCCCCGAACCGGCCAGCCTCGGAGCGCTGAATCGTCATTACCCCCAGCACCTTGCGGTGGTGGATAATGGGCACAGCCAACAGACTCTTGAACGGTTCTTCGCCCAGGCCAGGTACATGGTGATAATTGGGATGCCGGGTGGCGTCACTGAGATTCAGCGGTTCTTCACGCTTCCCGACCAGGGCAATCAGGCCTTCATTCTGGGTCAGCGTCACTTTGCCGATGGCATCGGCACTCAGGCCATCGGTGGCCATCAGCACGTAGCGGTTGACGTGGGCATCCCAGAGGAAAACCGAGCAGACCTGAACCTTCATGCCCGCTCGTATGCGGCCGACTACGGTGCTCAAAGAGGCTTGCAAGTCCCGGGTGCTGTTTACTTCTTCCACCACCTGGCGGAGTAAATGCAACATATCAACCACGTCGTCTGAGCTCCTTGTGCACCCTGGGTACCAGTTCCGCCAATGCCTGACGGTAGACTTCCCGTTTAAACGAGACCACCCGGGCCAGCGGATACCAGTAGGATACCCACTCCCAGCCGTCGAACTCAGGATCGTCGCAGTCGTTGAGAATGATGCTGTGATCCTGCCCGGTCATACGCAGCAGAAACCATTTCTGTTTTTGGCCGATGCAGATCGGCAGGGCGTTATAGCGAATCATCCGCTTGGGTAACCGATAGTGCAGCCAGCCGCGCGTACAGGCGAGGATCTCAACGCTGTCCGGGTGCAGGCCCACCTCCTCCTGTAATTCACGGTAGAGGGCGTCGGTTGGGGTTTCATGGGCACGAATGCCACCCTGCGGAAATTGCCAGGCATCCTGCCCGATGCGTCGGGCCCAGAGCACCTGGCCCCGGGAGTTGGTTAATATGATGCCCACATTGGGGCGATAGCCATCGGAATCGATCATGATCGCCAGCATCCCCCTGTGGCCGGATCCGTACCAGGTACGAATCAATGAATGTTGGTGACCGCCGCAGCCTGGCCGCTGGCGTGCACGACTCGTCCCCTCCCCCCCCTTCCCTGAATAACCGGTGAAAAGTACGGTGTAGAGTCCTGAGGTAGAGTCCGTCTGTTCTGACTGCATTGTTCCACATCGGCCTCAAAACACCAAACAGGTCACATTCAAGACAGGCGCCGGAGCTGTCAGGCGGGTTGTGCAGAGGCTCCCTTGTACCTTGCTGGCCTTGCCCGTATTCTTTGCAGCCATCGGATCCCCCAACCCGGAGACCCACCGCGCTTACCCTGCATAGGGAGCCATGCGTGAAGTTTGGTTACACAGGAGCTCTGCCTTGACCCTCGCTATCTTTGATCTCGACAACACCCTGCTGGCCGGGGATTCAGACCACGCCTGGGGTCAGTTTCTGATCGATCAGGGTCTGGTCGACAGCGCCGTGGTCAAAGTGGCCAATGAAACCTTTTACGCCCAGTATCAGGCGGGCGAGCTCGATATCGACCGCTACCTGCGCTTTTCCCTGTCGTTTCTGGCCAACAAACCGCTGGAGGAGCTGGCCAGGCTGCACCGGCACTTTATGACGACAGTCATAAAACCGATGATTGCCCCCGGAGCTCAGGCCCTGTTGAACCAGCACCGCGAGCGCGGCGATACGCTGATGATCATCACCGCGACCAACCGTTTCGTCACCGGTCCGATTGCCGAGTACCTGAACATTCCGCATCTGATCGCCTGCGAGACTGAAATGGCAAACGGCGGTTACACCGGCTTGCCCACAGGCATCCCCAGTTATCAGGAAGGCAAGGTGGTGCGGTTAAAGGCCTGGCTCGATGAACACCGGGAATCGCTCGAGGGTGCCTGGTTTTACAGCGATTCACTGAACGATTTGCCGCTGTTGCGTCTGGTCGATCATCCGGTCGCGGTTGATCCGGATGCCACACTGGCAGCCGAAGCACAGCGCCAGAACTGGCCCATCATTAGCCTGAGGGATTAACCCATGCGCCATGCAACTCCCGCCCATGCACTGATCGCGCTTTTTATGTTGGTTTTGCTCGGCTGCTCTTCCTCGAATGAGCCGGACAACCAGACTGAAGATTCCGCTCACAGCAGCCCGGCGGATGCTGAGGTTACCGAGCCCGGTGTTCAGTTCGCCGCTGTCGCCCGGGCTTTTCAGGCCCAGGCAGACGCAGCTGGCCAGGCGATGCAAACAGCCTGTCAGCCACTCGGTACCTCCGTACAGGCATTCCTCGATAACCCCGAACCCGGGCTGCAGGGTGATGCCCACTCGGCCTGGCATGCGTGCTATGAAAACTGGCAAGCCTTTTCGCTGTTTCATCAGGTCGCGTTTAACCCGGCCGCCCAGGAAGCACTGGATCGCTCGCGCCGGCTGATCAATGTGCGTCCTTTTCTGCCGGGGTACATCGACGCCCTGCCCGAATACCCCTACAGCGGCCTGGTGCACGAAACGGGCATGGTTTTAACCCTGGATAACCTGTTTGAGCAGCATCAGCTGATGGATCTGGAATCGCCCGCACTGGGGTTTCCCGTGATCGAAACCCTGCTCTGGCAAACCGACCGGGATACTTATTGGCTGACCTCCGGCGAAGATGAGGATCTGACCATCACCCGCCGACATCAGTATCTGACGCTGGCGACTGATCATCTGCTGCAACAACTGGAGCAAGCGCGCCTGCGCTGGGCGGGTCAGGTTGGTTTTACCGGTTTGCCTGAGCCCGCTCAGCAGCGCATTGTGCTGACCAGTCTGGAGCATCAGATTCGCCGCGACTTGTTCGATTTAACGTTTGTCGCCGACGCCCCGCAGGAGCCAGACTGGCATCACCCCAGTCTGGTCGCAGGCCAGGGCAAGCGCCATCTGCAAGCCAGGTTGAAGGGGCTCGAAACGCTGCTCGTCAGCCCGGATGACGGCGTCAGTGCATTGGCCTCCTGGCTTGAGCGCCGTGGTGGCCCGGTCACCGGTGAGACACTGGGCGACCAGCTGGCCGTTGTACTGCAAGCTCTGGACGCCTTACCGGAAAACGTCCCGGCCGGAGACCCGGATGCGGAAACCTGGCAACAGGCCGTGGCGGCCGTTACCGGGCTGGCGGACCAAATCAGCCTGTTACGGGCTTCATTAGCGACACAAGATCCGCAATAACGCCGGGTCGGACACGGCGACAAATTCGGGGTTAAGAGTAGACGTTTTGCCATAGGCCAGCGGCGCGCCGTTCCACTGCACCAGGCTACCACCTGCGGCTGTCAATATGGCCTGGGGAGCGGCGGTATCCCACTCGCTGGTTGGGCCCAGCCGGGGATAACAATGCGCGCTGCCATTGGCGAGCATCATGAATTTGAGGGCGCTGCCAACAGAACGGGTTTCCACCTCATAACCCGCAGCCTCTAACCGGTCGCGCCATTGGCCTTGCCAGGCGGAGCGCCGACTGCCCAGCACCCGCACGCGTTCGGTCACCGTATCGGCGGTTATCATTGTGGATTCGCCAGGCTTGCCCTGCTGCGCCTGAACACCACGGCCACCCCACCACCCAATACCGGTTACCGGCTGAAACAGCATGCCGAATACGGGCTGATGCTCGTGCATCAAAGCAACATTGATCACAAACTCATCGCTTTGGTGTAGAAATTCGCGGGTGCCATCCATCGGGTCCACCAGCCAGTAGTCCTGCCAGCCATGCCGTTGTTCATAAGGCACCAGGGCTTCTTCCGACAGCACCGGGCACTCAATAATGGCGGGCAACCCCGCCACCAGCCGACGCGATGCCGCCAGGTCTGCCGCCGTCACCGGCGAAGCGTCCGCTTTATGATCCGTCTGCCAGAGGGACTGGTCGTTATAAACGGCCAGAATGTCGTCTCCGGCTTGTTTCATCAGTTGAAACAAAGCGCCAATCTGCTGATCCGACAGGTCTGGCGTAGGTGTCATGGAGTGCCCTCGTCGCGATAACGGTTTTGAATTCAACACCGCTCAGTCTACCATGAACCTGGTCGGCCCCTTGTAACTCGGTGGCTCCACCCTTATTAAAGGCTGCCCGGTTTAATTGGGTGCCAGATATTCGTGCAAGGCAGTGGGTCAGCCTGTCCAGGGTCGGCGTAAACCCTTCCCTGGGGCCTAGACCGCAACATCCATGTTGCGGACTACCCTGGACAGGCTGACCCACTACCCCGCACTCGGTATGAGGTTTACTTACATAACTCAAGATATGGAGTTTGCTGGGATGACAAGCGGTGGATGCCGGGGGTGCCCCTGTGGGGAAGTCCGCAGCAGGGATGCTGCGGCCTAGGCTCCAAGGACGGATCTACGCCGACCCCACAGGGGCATTCCCGGTATCCGGCGCGGACCAATGCCACTTAGCCAACCCAATCTCTGAAACTAGAGTTATTTGCGATTACTTGGCATGAAACGATACTGAGAGAGGTTATGACTGATACCGCCGTACGTCTCGACAAATGGCTTTGGGCCGCGCGTTTTTTCAAGACGCGGGGCCTGGCGAAAGACGCCATTGAAGGCGGCAAGGTGCATTACGACGGTGCCCGCGCCAAACCGAGCCGCAATGTTGAAGTCGGCGCCATGCTACGTATGCGTCTCGGCTTCGACGAAAAAATCGTCGAAGTACTCGCCCTCAGTGATAAGCGCCGGGGCGCACCGGAGGCGCAGCTGCTGTACCGGGAAACCGAAGAGTCGGTCGAGAAACGACTGGCCATGGCGGCGCAGCGCAAGGCACAGAATGCCGGTCAGGCCGCGCCCGATCACAAGCCGAGCAAGAAAGACCGGCGCGATATCCGCAAAATGAAAGATTCCTTTAACGCCTAGGGCCCCGTATCAATCGCCCTGGCCCATAACGAGGCCTGCATGAGCAACCCCGACCAGACCCAACGCTTTTTGTTCGACAACACCCATATCCGGGGTGAAATCACCGGGTTACAGCGCAGTTACCAGGAGGTGCTGGCCAAACACAATTACCCCGAACCGGTGCGTCTGCTGCTGGGTGAGTTCATGGCGGCGGTGGCGTTGCTCAGTGACACGCTGAAATTCGATGGCACGTTGAGCCTGCAGGTTCGGGGCGCTGGCCAGGTGCGTATGTTAATGGCCGAATGCCGCGACAACAGAGCCCTGCGCGCCATTGCTCAATATAACGATGATTTCAGCGCCGATCAGGCGTTACTCGGTAACGGCCAGTTAGCGATCACCATTGAACCCAAAAACGGTAAGCGCTACCAGGGCATTGTGTCGATCAACGATGGTGATCATAGCTTGAGCCATGCGCTGGAAGACTACTTCCGTCAATCGGAACAGATTCGCACCCGGGTCTGGCTCTTTGCCGACCCGCAGATCGCGACCGGTCTGCTGTTGCAAGCCATGCCGCACTCGGCCAGCGAGGGCAGTCTTGAGGTGGATGACGATGCCTGGAACCGGGTGGTTCATCTGGCCGAAACGCTGACTCCGGAAGAGATGCTGACGCTCGACAACACCACGGTATTGCAGCGTCTGTTTCACGAAGAAAAGGTCCGGGTTTACGAGGCTCGATCACTCGAATTTGAGTGTACCTGCACCCGCGAACGCTGTGCCAACGCCATTCTGATGCTGGGTGAAGAGGAAGCTCAGGTTGTGTTGGCCGAGCAGGGGAAAATTCGCAGTGACTGTCAGTTTTGTCACCAGCACTATCAGTTTGGGCCAGAGGACGTTACCGAGTTATTCGAGTCCTATAAGCAACAGTTGAACTGAATATTCAGCCCCGGCATCAACACCAGGGCTGCCAATCTTTAATCAAAGATCCGGTCACCCAACTGGTCGATCATCAACCGGGCCTTTACCAGGGTAAAGTTGCAGGCTTCGTCTTCACCGGCCACTAGGTCAGATCGAATAAAGGTATGTCGCTGCTCCGGTTCACCCGGCTTCACAATAATGCCGCTCACCCGATACTGACCACCCTCGGGAATAGGGGTAGGCGTCACCTGGTACCCCTTGTACTCAATTGTCTCACCCTTCACTTCGCGCGGGCTCGCCGGGCCACCGGCCATCGCTTTCTTTAACCATCCAAACATCGTTCATCCTTACTGCTACGGCAGTCATGCTTTTTTGTTATGACGACTGAATTCAGCCACCTGTGCACGGACTCTTGAAAAAATAGTAGACCCAGCCTCCGAAAGCCAGGATTGTACCGTCTTATTGTTACCAGGGCGTCAAATACACTGCACCAACTGTAAAGTTAAGTTACTGAGTCGGGTGTTAAGCTCGAACGGGATTCTAAAAGTGTTACTGACACTTTCCAAGTGTTACCTATACACACGTCAGTTCCGTGTAAAGCGATCTCACAATGGATACCTTCTGGTCAATTTTTGATCTATTATTTTTAAGTCATTGTTTTATATGAATTTTTTAAAACTGGCACGCAGACTGCAATCTTATACGCACAACGATAAAGACACCCACAAACAAAAACAAAAACAGGGTGAGATAAGAACGATACGTGCCTGCCCAAAAACAATAACAAGGGCACAGTTTTTATTTAGGGCCTTCTAAAAACAACAACAGGGCCAGCTTAGCTGTTTAGCTAATCACGTGTTTATAACGCGCTTTATCCGCATCGATTCTCTGTACTGATCGAGTCGCCCCATCCGGGCGATTTTGCTGTGTCTGGCTATTTTGCCTCGCTGTTGAACCTCACTCGCTGGCCTACCTTCAGGCTTGCAACACGTCCATTGCTTTGCTCGTAACGCCGACGTGACATTTCATTCGGGTGTCTCCGTTGCCCCTGGCCTGTGCAGTACCCTGGTGAAAGCCTAAGGTAATCCCATGCTTTCCACAGGAGACTTGAATGAAACTGCATGCCCTGCTCGGAAACTCCCAGAAGCTGGACGGTGGCGCCATGTTTGGCAATGCGCCCAAGGCACTGTGGGAGCGCTGGTTACCCAGCGATGACCAAAACCGCATTGACCTCAACTGCCGTTGCCTTCTGGTTCAGGAGGCTGGCCGGAACATTTTGTTTGAAACGGGTGTGGGGGCTTTCTTTCCGCCGGATCTGCGCAGTCGTTACGGGGTTCAGGAAGAGCGCCATTGTTTGCTTGAGGCTCTGGCCGACATAGACCTGGGGCCCGATGACATCAACATCGTTGTGCTCTCCCACCTGCATTTCGATCACGCCGGTGGCCTGCTCAGTGCCTGGCAGGAAGGCCGGTCACCGCAGCTGGTATTCAGCAACGCCTGGTTCATCGTCGGGGAGCAAGCCTGGCAACGGGCCATACAGCCGCACCCGCGCGACAAAGCTTCGTTTATTCCCGAGTTACCTGCTTTGCTTGAGGCCTCGGGTCGGCTTGAGCGCATTAACGGAACCCGCTCGAAACGACTGGGTGATGCCTATCGCTTTCACTTCAGCGATGGCCATACCCCGGGCATGCTATTGACGGAGATTCAGACCGATGACGGCCCGCTGGTGTTTGCGGCCGATCTAATACCCGGCAAAGCCTGGGTGCACCTGCCGATTACCATGGGTTATGACCGTTTTCCGGAGGCTCTGATCGATGAAAAACGCCGCTTGCTGTCTGACTTGGCCCAACGAAACGGACGGTTGTTCTTTACCCACGACCCGAACATTGCTTCGGGCCGGGTGGTTAAAGATGAGAAAGGGCGGTTCACTCTGGCCGACGAAGCCGTGGTTATCTGAACGGCTATTTGACTATCGGGTCAGCCAAGCCTGACCCGATTGCTTGCTTCAGGAAAAGACGGATCAATTAAGAATCGACACCACCAGCCGACCCGCCAGAGTGACGAGAATGACTCCGAAAATCCGCTCGAACCACACCGAATAGCGCTTCAGCCGCGCAAGCCAGGTGGGTGTGGAAAACAGCCAGGCCACCACCAGATACCAGCCGCCATCGATCATCATGGCGGTGGCGGCATAGCCCAGTTTGGCCAGCACCGAGGTATCGGCACCGACTACCTGACTGAACAAGGCGATAAAAAACACCGCTACTTTGGGGTTCAGAAATACCACCAGAAAACCATCCCGGGCGGCGCTGGCGGTCGTGGGTACGTCTGGCAATTCGGCGTTGGAGTTGGCCCGGGCGCGCAGCCCCTTTACACCCAGCCAGGCCAAATAGAGAGCCCCGCCCCACTGCAAGGCGGTGAAGGCCAAAGGTGAGGCGGTGATCAGCGCAGCCAGCCCAAAAATACTCAGCAGGGCGTAGAGCCCGATGCCCATACCGTGCGTAAGCGCAACAACGACGCCATTGCGGCGCCCACCCGCCAGGGTTTGCTTTAGCACTACAGCGAGCGACGGGCCCGGCGACATGGCGCCCAACATACAAATACTCACCACCGCCAACCAGGTCGTCCAGGTCACAGTTCACCTCTACAAAGTGTTGATTTGATCATCGGAATTCGGATTACAGCGACCCGGTCGCTGATACCCTGTCAGACTAACCAATGCCAGGGGCAAAGTCATCCGCTTGAACAGCCAGTGTCTTCGAGCTGTCACCCCTCACCCCGAGCAACCTGACGCGCACCGGATACCGGGTTAATAATGGGGTTAAACGGGCCAGCGCATGCAGTATTGTGCGTTTGGCCCGTCTGTCGGAGCCTCCGTTTCCGGAACAATTTCGAACCCCATCGCAAAATAAAAACGCTGCGCCTGATAGTTCTCCTGAAAGACCTTAACCCGCAACTCATCGTGCAACTGCTTCACATGTTCGACCAGCTGGCGGCCAATACCCTGGCGCTGATGATCCACCTTGATGAACAAGCCGTTGATTCGCGTACCTTCCAAAGCAATGTAGCCGGCTATATCTCCGTGTCGCTCCCACAAAAATGCCTGCTCCAGTGGTAGCCGGTGCTCGCGCAGGTGTCGCATGTCACGGGCGATATAGTCCGGGTCGATGAAGGGATGGGCGATCAGGCTGGCATCGTGGTACAGCTCGGCCAGTTCATAAAAGTCGGTATTGGTGGCGTGTCGGATCATTGGTCACTCCTGCCCACACAGGGCTTCCTTAACTGGCCAGAGAGGGTAGTGGCCAGTCTAGCAGTAAGGTCCGGTTTCACCATCCATAAAAAAACTCCCGTTTACGCTCCTTTGATAAAGGAGTTAAACGGGAGTTTTAGTACAGGCCAGACCGGAGCCTGGCACTAGCAGTCAGTCGTCAGACGGTATTTCAGCGCCAGCCGACGCGGTCAAAAATACGCACGGCCGTAGGGTTATTCTCGCCCAGAGCGCTGATGTTCACATCGTCGCGATTAAAGTTGCCAAAAGATTCCAGCACCGGATCACGCTTGACGGACTCAACCACCGGGAACTCGTTGTTGCCCTGTGCGAAAATTTCCTGTGCCGCATCGGACGCCAGGAATTCGAGCAAGCGCACCGCATTGTCACGGTTCGGCGCAGTCGCAACAACACCGGCCCCGCCGACGTTCACGTGAGTACCGCGACCGTCCTGATTCGGGAAGATGATTCCGACACGCCGTGCCTGTTCGCGGTCTGACACGTCATCTGATTTGAGCAAACGAACATAGTAGTAATGGTTCGCGATTGCGACGTCACACTCGCCAGCGGCTACGCCAAGAATCTGATCCGTGTCGCCACCCTGGGGCTGACGGGCCATGTTGTCCACAATGCCCTGAGCCCATTCCTCGGCTGCTTCTTCGCCATGGTGCTCAACCAGAGAGGCCAGCAGTGACTGGTTGTAGATGTTGCTCGAAGAACGAATGCAAACTTCACCTTCCCAGCGAGACTCGGCAAGGTCTTCATAGGATGCAATGTCAGCAGGGTTGACCGTCTCGCGGTTGTAGTAGATGGCGCGCGCGCGCTGGCTGAAACCGAACCACAGACCCTCGGGGTGCTGCATGGCTTCTGGCAGCCGGTCTTCCAGCACATCGGAGTCAACACTCTGGAAGATGCCTTCCTGCTCGGCGCGCCAGAGGCGACCGGCGTCTACCGTCATCATCACGTCGGCCGGGCTTGCCACACCTTCGCGTTTGATGCGCTCAATCAACTGATCGGAGTCGCCTTCGATCACATTGACTTCAATACCGGTTTTCTCTGTAAATGCGCTGTACAGAGCCTCATCCGAGTCGTAATGACGGGCAGAGTACACATTCACTTCCTCTGCAAGGGCGCTACTGCCCAGGACGGCACCCGCCACGGCGGCCACCAGAATTCGTTTTGCTACAACAACATTACTCATTTCATGCTCCCAACATCAACCATATTTCAGTTATCAAACACACTAATGATAACAATTTTTATTCGCGCTTAGATTTAACCACCGGAACAGACCGCCGTCAACACTCAAGACAATTGACACTGATTTAGGTTATCATTCGCTAAATAGTCGCGTTAATGTGCCTGTGCATCCCATGACATTATTCACCGCCAAACAACCCTCTTTCGAGCAGCCCGGCGCCGCAACAAACCCGGTGCCGGCGCTGGAACTGCGTAACGTTGCTCATTGCTATAGTGAGGGCGCCCTGGCGGTCAGTGACGTGTCTCTATCGCTGCGGTCTGGCGAAGTGGTGTGTCTGCTGGGGCCTTCCGGGTGCGGGAAAACCACCCTGTTAAGGCTGGTCGCCGGGCTGGAAGCATTGCAGACTGGGGAGATTCATATCGAAGGTGAACTCAAGGCCAGAGGCGGCGGCCAGCAGACACCGCCCGAAAAGCGCAATGTTGGCCTGGCGTTTCAGGATTCAGCCTTGTTTCCGCACCTCACCGTGCTCGATAACGTCACCTTCGGCCTGCGTCATCTGTCCGCCATAAAACGCCAGGAACGCGGCATGTCGTTGCTGGGCAAGCTGGGCATGGCGAACCACGCGACCTCATTTCCGCACCTGTTGTCCGGTGGTCAGCAGCAACGGGTGGCACTGGCACGGGCGCTGGCGCCTGCTCCCCAGGTCATGCTGCTCGACGAACCCTTTTCCAGCCTCGACAGCCGGCTCAGAGACCAGATTCGCGACGATACCTTGCACGTACTGAAATCGGTAAATGCCGCCACCCTGCTGGTAACGCACGATCCGGAAGAGGCCATGTTCATGGCCGACCGCATTTTCCTGATGCGCGATGGCAAGCTGGTTCAAGCCGGGACGCCCACCGAGCTTTACACCCAGCCAAAAACGCCCTTTGTGGCCACCTTCTTTGGCACCGTGAATGAGCTTGATGGCGTTGTCTGCAACGGTCATGTCGCCACACCCGCGGGCCGGGTGGCGACTCCGAATCTCGAGGAAGCCACGGCGGTCAGCGTCTACATTCGCCCTGAAGCACTGACGGTAAAGCCGATCGGTAGCCCGACCGAGGAGGACCACCACCGTCACAGCCATGTGCTGATGTCCCGCCTGCTGGGGCCGGTGAGCCTTATTCACCTGTGTGCACACAGCACCGGCAGCACCACCGAAGTGCATCTGCACGCCCGCGTGCCCGGGGTGTTCCTGCCAACACCCGGTCAGCCGGTTCGTCTTGAATTGAACCCGGACCTGGTGTTTGTATTCCCCCGCTACCCAGCTGCCGTTTCCGGCGAACGAGCCGAATAACCGACCTGCCGCCTATCGCCCGGTCAGCGCCCCGGGCGCGAGCGACGCATCGCAATACTCAACAAAATCACCGGTATGATTCCGACCGCGACGATGGCCAGCGACGCCGTCGACGCTTCAGCAAGGCGTTCGTCGGACGCCAGGTTATGGGCGCGTATGGCCAGGGTGTCGAAGTTGAATGGCCGCAGAATCACCGTCGCCGGCAACTCTTTCATCACATCGACGAACACCAGGATGCCCGCGGCAAACAAGCTGCCCTTCATGATCGGGGTATGCACCCGGCGCAGCGTTCCGCCAGCGGTCTGACCCAGCGTTCGGGAAGCGGCATCCATGGTCGGGGTTACCTTGCCCAGGCTCGCTTCCACGGTGTTAAAGGAGACCGCGAGAAACCGCACAATATAGGCGTAGATCAGCACGAAGACGGAACCACTGAAAATCAGCCCGATGATGGCGCCGAAATAGTCGCGGGTGAACAGATTCAACTGCCGGTCCATCCAGGCCAGCGGAATCAGAATCCCCACGGCTACGACTGACCCCGGAATGGCATACCCCATGGCCGCTGTTCGGGTTGCCAGGCGCGTCGCCGGGCCCTGTTGCAGACGCGCGCCGTAACTGAGCAGCACCGCCAGCAGCACCGCGGCGGCGGCGGCCAGAGCCCCCAGCACCAGAGTATTGCGAGCGTACTCAAAAAACGGCCATCCCCACCGCGAATCACCGGTCTCTATCGCCATCCAACCCAGCAGCAGGCTTGGCAACACGAACCCGACCGTGACCGGCACCGCACAGACAGCCCAGGCCAGCCAGGCTCGCCAGCCGCGTAGCGCATACTCCGGCAACGCCTGATGCCGGCCGGACGTGTTGTAATACTGCTTCTGGCCGCGTGATGCACGCTCCAGCAAAACAACGGCAAACACAAAAGCAAGCAGACAAGCCGCCAGTTGGGCCGCCGCTACCGGCTCGCCGAGGCCAAACCAGGTGCGGTAGATACCGGTGGTGAAGGTATCAACTCCGAAAAACTGAACCGCGCCGAATTCATTCAGGGTTTCCATCAGCACCAGCGACACGCCGCCGACCAGCCCCGGGCGTGCCATTGGCACGGCAATGCGCGCAAACATTTTCCAGGGGCTCAGGCCCAGGGTACGCCCCACATCCAGCATGCCGACCGTTTGCTCCATGAATGAAGCACGCGCCAGCATGTAGACATAGGGGTAGAGCACCAGTGTAATCAGCGTGGCAGCACCGCCCAGCGAGCGAATGGCTGGAAAATAGTAATCGTCGCGCCCCCAGCCGAAGGTGTCACGCAGCAAGGTTTGGATGGGCCCGGTGAACTGAAAGTAATCGGTATAGGCATAAGCAATAACATAGGTCGGCACCGCCAATGGCAGCAACAGCGCCCACTCGAAGAGTCGGCGGCCGGGAAAACGGCACATCACCACCAGCCAGGCGGTTCCGGTGCCAATCAGCAAGGTTCCTATGCTAACGCTGAGCGCCAGCACGACCGTGTTCTGTACATAACGGGGAAGCACGGTACTGGCCAGATGCCCCCACACCTCTCCGGACGGGAGAAAAATATGGACCAGCACCACAACCACAGGCAGTGCCACGACCAGTGCTATCGCAAAGGTGAGCCAGGACCAAAGGTTGAACCGGGGCCGGCCAGCACCGACTTTATTGCCCGGCAGAGCTCCTGTCGTCTGCGACACAGTTGACCTCGACCTCGAATGGAAGAAAGAGAAAGGGCGGGAGTATAGAGAATGAGGCCTTCCCTGACCATGAGTTAGCACCTTCAGGCTTTGCCGCTAAGCGCTGCGATTCCCTGAGATAACCCTTCCACTGTTAATGGATACATCCGGTCTTCTGTTAGCTGTCGCACCATGCCGATGCTCTGGGTGTAATTCCAGTATTCCCGGCCGATCGGATTCAGCCAGATACTGCGCTTGAAATGCCGGCGCAGCCGTTCGAAAGACACCGCGCCCGGTTCTTCATTCATGAAATCGATGCTGCCGTAGGCGGCCGCTATTTCATAGGGTGCCATGGCGGCATCACCGACGAAGATGACTTTGTAATCCGGACCATATTTGCGCAGCACCTCGTTGAGCGGGGTGACGGCCTGGCGGCCCAGGCTGTTGTCGTGCCAGACGTGGTCGTAAATGAAGTTGTGGAAGTAGAAATGCTCCAGATGCTTGAACTCGCTACGACAGGCGGAAAACAGGGTTTCACAGACGCGAACGTGATCGTCCATCGACCCGCCGACATCGAGAAACAACAACACCTTAACCGCATTGTGCCGCTCCGGCCGGGTTCGAATATCGAGCATTCCGGCGTTGCGGGCGGTGTAGCGAATGGTATCGTCGAGCGCCAGTTCTTCCCGGGCACCGGTGCGCGCAAACTGGCGCAACTTACGCAACGCCATCTGAATGTTCCGTGTGCCGATATCCACGTTATCGTCGAGGTTACGATACTGGCGTTGCTGCCACACCTTGGCCGCCCGCCAGTGCTTGCCGGGCCCGCCAATACGAATGCCCTGGGGGTTATAACCACCATGTCCGAACGGGCTGGTGCCGCCTGTGCCGATCCAGCGGTTTCCGCCTTCGTGCCGACCTTCCTGTTCTTTCAGCCGCTCTTCCAGCGTGGCCAGCAGTTCATCCAGACTGCCCATGGCTTCAAGTTCGGCTTTCTCGTCTTCACTCAGGTCACGCATCAGCTGCTGCCGCAGCCAGTCCTCTGGGAGATCCACATCCAGCGGGTTTGGCAGTGCTTCCAAACCGTCGTAGAAGTCGGCAAAGGCGCGGTCAAAGCGATCGAACTGGGTTTCATCTTTTACCAGGCACAGCCGTGCCAGTTCGTAGAACGCCTCAGCATCGGCCGAGCCGAGGCCTGCTTCGAGCGCTTCCAGCAAGGTCAGCAGCTCTTTGGGTGTGGCACTAACACCGTGTTGGCGTACCGTGGTAAAAAATCGAATCAGCATAACAACTCAGCGCTCGCGCCGGCTCATAAAGGCCAGCCGCTCCAGCAGGTGCACGTCCTGCTCGTTTTTCAGCAAGGCACCATACAGGGGTGGCAACGCCTGACGAATATCACCGTCTCGCAAAGCATCGGCCGCGAGCCGGTCGCTGACCAACAGCTTCAGCCAGTCGATCAGTTCAGAAGTGGAAGGCCTTTTCTTCAAACCGGGCACCTCCCGAACCTGAAAAAACACCTGCAGGGCATCACGCACCAGTCGGGATTCGAGCTCCGGGAAGTGCACATCGACAATGGCCTGCAAGGTCCCGGCATCGGGAAACTGAATGTAGTGAAAAAAGCACCGCCGCAAAAATGCATCGGGCAGTTCTTTCTCGTTGTTGGAGGTAATAATGACTACCGGACGCTGCACCGCCTCGATGGTCTCCCCAGTTTCATACACATGAAACGCCATACGATCCAGCTCAACCAACAGGTCGTTGGGAAACTCGATATCGGCCTTGTCGATCTCATCAATCAGCAACACCACGCGCTGCTCGGCGGTAAAGGCTTCCCAGAGTTTACCGGGGCGAATGTAATGCCGGATATCATGAACCCGGTCATCCCCCAACTGACTGTCGCGCAAGCGCGACACCGCATCGTATTCATACAACCCCTGTTGCGCTCGCGTGGTTGATTTAATGTGCCACTGCACCAGCGGCATCCCAAGCGCGGCGGCTATTTCTTCAGCCAATAACGTTTTACCAGTACCCGGCTCACCTTTTACCAACAAGGGCCGCTGCAAGGTAATGGCGGCATTCACCGCACGCTGTAACTCGCCAGTGGCAATATAACGATCAGACCCGGAAAACGTCGACATTCAATAACCTGTACAAAGCGGATTTCCCCCGAGTGTAAGCCGAGCCGGGCACAGAATAAACGCCTGCAGTGTCAGCGGGTCGCTCAGGTTGGTAATCGGGCTGGTTGCCTGGGATTGTTTACTGGTTGAACCAAACCATCGGTAAACTGTGGCTATGGGTTGTCAGTAGGTTGCCTCTACTAAGCAGTCGCTTTGACTGAAGTGGCAGTGGGCCGTTGGATCAACCTCGCAGACAAATTACTGGGAAAGCGACCAGCAAGCCAGTGTATCGCCTATGGGCGCGTTCAGGGTCAGATCCATCAGGGCATCTGCCCGGGTGGCGCCGAGGTTGAGTGTTGCCATGGGGATGTTGGACTGGTGGGCGTGGCGGCAGAAGCGGTAGCCGGAGAACACCATCAGGGAGGACCCGATAACCAGCATGGCATCGCTGGCTTCCAGTGCGGCCATGGACTGTTCTACTCTGTTTCTGGGGACATTATCGCCGAAGAAGACGACATCTGGCTTTAAAATGCCGCCACATTGTGGGCAGTCGATGACCTTGAATTGGCTGAAATCCAGTTCTAGGTCGGCATCACCATCGGGTGCGGTTTCTGCGCTGTAGCCGCTGAAGGCAGGGTTAGCGAGGCGTGAGCGGTCGTGAACTTCGTCGCGCGGGCAGCGGTAATGGCAGCTCATGCACGCCACTTCGTCGGCCCGGCCATGCAAGTCGACGACCTGTTGGCTGCCCGCTTTCTGGTGCAGCCGGTCAACGTTCTGGGTGACCAGTGCCGACACCTGCCCGGCTTGTTCCAGTGACGCCAGCGCCTGGTGCGCCGCATTCGGCGCGGCGCTTTGCATAACCGGCCAGCCGATCAGGCTGCGCCCCCAGTAGCGCTGGCGTACCGGGTAGCGGGTCATAAATTCCTGGTGTTGAACCGGCGGGCGTCGCTTCCAGCCGCCCTTGTCGTCCCGGTAGTCCGGGATGCCCGAGGCGGTGCTGATGCCCGCGCCGGTGAGAATAAACAACCGGGAATGCCGGTTGATAAAGTCCGAGAGCCGGGCAGTCGCCTCGTCGACCGCCAGGACCCGAGGGTCACGGCTGGAAGGCGGCATGGCGACGCTGCGAAACCCTGGCTCTGTTGCCCTCATGCTGCTTCCTTTTCCACTGTTTGTAATTCAACTCTATTGCAGTTGGTTACGGAGATCACCGTCGACTCGATCACGCAAACACCGTAATGGTTTGTCGGCTGATGGCAATTAAATCGCCATGGGCATTCCAGACATTTGCCTCGGTGTGACCATAGCCTTCACCGGCCTGACGGGTAATGGCGCGATACCCAAACCAGGCGTCGGCCGGCACTTCGGCATGCGGGTGCAGAAATTCCAGATTCCAGGCCAGGGTGCTGGCCGGGGCCGGTGTTTTCAATTGCTGCAGCAGCGTTGGCGGCCAGGCGTCGATCAGGGTGATCAGATGGGCATCGGTGAGCGTGGCCGGGGCCTCCCTGAACTGCATAAAACCGCCGTGGTGCGAGGTGTCGGCTCCGGTGAAAGCCAGGTTGCCGTCGATCAGGTTAACGTCGATGTTCTGAAAGAACTGCGGCGTTACCTTGGGAATGAACGGCAGGCAGACCGGTTGTTCCGGTCGGCTAAACGGTGGCGTTTCGGTGTTTTTGACCCCGGTAACGGAGGTGCGCGCCTGGCCGAAGCTGGCCAGCATGGCCACCCCGACCTGGCCGTCCTGCACCACGCGGGCCTCCACCTGGGTGACGTTTTTACCTTCACGCAACACTTCAACCTGAAACCCGAGCGGCGCATCGGTGGCCACGGGGCCAACAAAGCTGACACTCAGCGAGCGCAGAACCCGGTCTGCAGACACAGAAGCCCGCATCACCTGATAGGCGAGACCAGCTGAGAGACCTCCGTAAACGGTGCGCCCCTGGCCCCAACTGTCCGGCACGCTCATGGTGTTTTCGGTGCCAGCCTGGCGAGCCTGCTCCAGGAGTTCATCTATCGTCATTGTGGTCGATCCTCTAATTGGCCAAACCGGCCTGTTTCATCGTTGCGGCGGTTCAGCGCCACAGGCCCAGCACACCTCGAAGCTGCCAGCATTGCGCTCGCCACACTGGCTGCAGTACCAGTCGGCTTTGTCAGCCTCGGCTTCGGCGGTGTCGATTAATACCCGAGCGCGCTCTTCATCGTCGCTTGCAGCGACCCAAAGCTCAGGCCACACATCAATAGGAGCAAGCTCGCCCATGGCCCCAACAGCAAATTCATTGCGCACCTCGCAGTCGATCCCGTGGGATTCGAGCAAGTGGCGCACGTGGATCACGGCAAAGTGGTTGGGATGGGTGAACACCAGCTTCATAAAGTCTCCTGTCTCTAACCTCAAGCTTAGGGAAGGCCGGGGCCCGGTGCAATGCAGACACTATCTTTTCACATCCAATCGCCAAGATCATAGGATGTGCCGCATTGCCCCCGTATAATCGCCACTTGAGAATTCTGGAGTCCCTGCATTATGTCTGGTGTGTCTTCCCAATCACTGGCGGCACAATTGAAACACGTCGAATCGAGCCGCCTGTTTCAAATTGTGGTGATCAGCATCATTATTTTGTCGGCCATCACCATCGGGGCCAAAACCTACGACCTGCCACCCCTGCTGAGCCGAGCTTTATCGGTGATGGATTACGCCATCACCTACTTTTTCCTGGCGGAAATCCTGTTTCGCTTCGCGGTCTGCGAAAACAAGAAACGCTTCTTTCAGGATGGCTGGAATCTGTTCGATACGCTGGTCGTCGTTGGCAGTTTAGTCCCGCTGGAAAATGCCGATGCGGTATTAATTGGTCGCCTGTTGCGCGTATTCCGAGTGTTGCGTCTGGTGTCGGTGGTACCGGAGTTGCGCTCGCTGATCAATGCGCTGCTCAGAGCAATTCCGCGCATGGGTTACATCGCACTGCTGATGTTCATTATTTTCTACATCTACGGCGCCATTGGTTCATTGTTTTTTGCCAACATCAATGAGACCCTCTGGGGCGATGTCTCCATCGCCATGTTGACGCTGTTTCGCATCGCCACCTTTGAAGACTGGACCGATGTGATGTACGAAACCATGGCCGTCCACCCGCTCAGCTGGATCTTCTACCTGACGTTTATTTTCCTGACCGCTTTCGTGTTTCTAAACATGATGGTCGGTGCCATTCTCGACGTCATGACCGCCGAACAAAATGCAAGCAGCCGCGAAGAGGCGCATCAGGAACGCCATGACATGGCCGCGCAATTGAACCAGATGCAGGCACAAATGCAGCGGATGGAGCAATTGTTGGAAGGAAAATCAAAATCCAATTCAAACCACTAATTCGGCTTTGGTGGTTTGTTTTTCTATTCTATCAGTCGTTCATGCCAGTCACCGGGTTGGCTTATCCGGGGTCGGCGTGAACCCATCCATGGGGCCTAGACCGCAGCTCCCTGCTGCGGACTTCCCCGGATAAGCCAACCCGGCACCTGGCACTGATTTGGTTGCTCATTTCAGGCTCAACCACTAGAACAACCGCTTCAATTTCCGGTCCGTCAGGTTGGTATCACGGCGCGACTTTACCTGGGCAAGAAACAATTCCGCCGTTGCCAGTGCATCACTGAATGCGTGGTGTGATCGATAGTGTGGCAAGCTGTAACGGTGGCGGCAGGCATTCAAATTAAGCGTTGCATGGGTGCCTAGCCGGTCCGGTGGCACGCGTCGTTTTTCATAGAGCATGGTGTCGAGCGTTTCCGGTTTTGGCCAGTGCACTCCGAGGCGCTGGCTGTGCATTTTCAGAAAACGCAGATCGAGCGGCGAATGGTGCATCACCCAGACATCGTGCTGATGTTGCGACAACTGTTGTTGCAGCCAGAGCCGCAAGTCGACGCCCTGTTCGCGTTGCTGATCGGTAATGTGATGCACATGAGCGCTCTCGCTGACATCGTCGCCCATCAGGGCGCTTTGTTTGAACAGGCAATAGCCGGCCTGGTCCAATTGAATAACACCCTCTTCAATGCACACCCAACCTGCGCTCAGAATGTGGCTGTCCACCGGATCCAGACCGGAAAGCTCCAGATCCAGTACCCAATAACGACGAGACTCCCAGCCTTCGCCCGAGCGAAGCAAGTGTTTGATCCAGTTAACCAAGCTGACCTCGCGCAAAGCGTTGCAGGGCCAGTGACTGGGCGCGCTTGATGGTGGCGAAAGCGTCTTTCAGGTGGGCGCGCGTCAGGGAACTGAGTGTATCCGGGTCGACAAAGCTGGTTGGCTCTTCACCCTCGGCCAGGGCATTGCTCTGCCCTTCGATGCGCAGATGCGCAATTAGCGACCAGGCTTCCATCAGGCTTTCGGCCAGTTCGGCGTCGATGCCACCGATGGACTTTACCGCGAGCAGACGCTCCTGGGTATTGGCCACAGTAACGCCCGAGGCCAGGGCATAGACCCGCGCGAGATCGTTCACCAATGCCACGCCTCTGTGTTTCAGGTCGAGCGCATCTTCGTGCTCGCCACTGCTTTTCAGCACGAACTGACGAAAAAAGCCAAGCGGTGGGCGACTGCGCACGGCGGTCTGGGTAAGCATGGCCAGAAAGATATCGGCCCTGGGGGTACGCGTGGCCAGATGGGCCTGAATCGGGTCGAGCAGGCTGGCATCGCCATCGATCACCCGCACATCAAAGAAGATACTGCTGTTAAGCAAGGCCTCTGGCGTTGGCTGATCAATCCAGTCATCGAAAGCCGACTGCCAGCCAGCGACACTGCGCCGCCATTTTGGATTGCGCGCCATGATGTCACCGGGGCACAGCACGTAACCGCAGCGATCCAGCGCTACGCATACCCAGTCGGACATGGCGGCAAAATAGTCGGCTTCTTGCGGCGTCGGTTCGCGCGCAAGAATCAGAGCGTTGTCCTGATCGGAGGCAAAGGTCTGGTCCATTCTGGCCTGGGAGCCGAACGCCAGCCAGGCAAATCGCATAGGCGCCTCGCCGACTTCCAGTTTGGCCAGGCGCAGACATTGCTGCACAAAGGCATCGCCTATGGCAGCCAGAATATGGCCCATTTCATAGGGGCTGGTATCGACCTGCACCCAGTTGTGGATCAGCCGGGGAATGCGGTGGCGCAATTCGGCCAGGGCCTCCAGTGACGACTGACGCTGAATGTCGTTAATCAGATACAGCGGCGAAACCTGCTGAGCCCGCACCAGATCGGTGGCGGAAATCATGCCGACTGGTGTGCCCTTCTCCATGACCGGCAGGTGATGTATTTGCTGTTGGGTCATCAGTTTCTGGGCATCGAACAAAGGTGCATCGGCATCGATGGTCGAGGGTTCATCGGTAGCGATACTCGACACCGGCAGGGTTAAATCCATCCCTTCGGCCACGGCGCGGTTGCGCAAATCCCGGTCGGTGACAATGCCAGCCAGGGTGTCGCCGTTCATCAGTAACAGCGACGACACCCGGTGTTCGCGCATGATGCCAGCCGCGGCCTTGATGCTGATATCACTCTGGCCGACCACCGGCCCCAGGTGTGCAAACTGGCGTACTGACTGGTTCAGCGGTTGCTCGAAGCGGGGTTGGGCATCGCGGTCGAGAATCAGCCGGTTCTGGCGGTGACGCTGCTCACTGATTTGCTGAAAGAATTGCCGCATCGGCTGATAGCGCTCGCACAGCGAGGTGAAATCCTCACTCGATAACTTGAACACCAGCGCATCTTCGATGGCGAACACCCGGATGCCGCCGGTATTGCCTTCGAGCAGGGTGTTGACGCCGAATATCTCGTGCTCACCCAGTCGGTCAATCAGTTCATCATGCTGGGTGCGTAACTCGAAAGCGCCAGTGCGAATCAGGTAAAGGTAGCCGGTGAGGGTGAGGGCCGATTGCTGCTGCCGCGGTACGTAGTCGATGCTCAACCGCCGGGCAACTTCCGAGCGTTCTTCGGCCGACAGCGCCGAAAACGGCAGGGTCCGGGCGAGAAATTCCACCACATCGTGCAGGTCGTCGCTGTTCATAGTCCATCCTCTATCCGGGCGACTCGTGGAACTCCCGGCAATTTACCATGGCTGCCGCTGTTTTTCCCGGTCTTCAGCCGCGCAAAGCGGCAACGTTGCCACCGGTGCCCGGCCCGGAACGCAGCCTGAACCGGTTACCCACCGCCATGCATCGCATTCTGACGCAGTGGGCCAGCCAGTTGGATGCACAGATGCGCGACAGCAATCGCGCTGCCGATCAGGCGTTGCGCCAACTGTTAGCAGAGGTGTCAATCGCGCCCCCCTTCCTGAGGTCAATCTGAGGTCAATCTGAGGTCAATTCGCTCAGAATTGGTCCAATCGGTCAGTTCGGGTAACGGTTCGTAACACAGAGTGTAGGGTTGGGTAACAACAGGGAGCACAGTATTAAGGCTTTATGTCGGAATTGAGTAAGCTAGCGGCGGCGTAGAGAAAGCATGGCGCCTGACCGAAATCGGCGGGTATGCGCCGCTGGCAAAAGGCAGACTGATGAGCGTTCTATCTTTTGCCAGCGGTGGCTTTTAAGCCAGGGTCTCCAGCCTGAACAGCTCGCTTAGAACAACTCCAGATCCAGATCGTCCAGGTCCTTGCGCAAACGTTGCTGCTCCATATGATCTTCAATAGCGCGGCGGGCAGCCAGACGACGATGGTTATTGGAACGCTTGTTTTCGCTGGACTCTGTGGGCTTATGCAACTGATCGTCTTCGATATTAGCCAGTTCAAGATCGAACAGATTAACCGACATAAGTTGAACTCCTTAGGGCGACTGCCGTTTTCTTATAGTTGATCGTGCATTTTCTTGTTGCTAATCGCATAAGTAACAAGGGTATGGTTCGGGGAGCTTCCGTTTCAGACGTGAGTGTTGGCGCTGAACCGGGCGGAATTATATCCGCTCCATATGGCGATTCAGTGACGCCGGTCAAGGTCTTCGTCGAACAGGGAGCGACCCGCTACCGAGCCATCCATATGCAGTTTGTATGCCCAAATTGGTACTGCTATTTAAGCCCAAAGGCCAGAACGTGTCTGCGAGACTTAGTGCACCCGAATCGGCGACACCGCCAGATGCGTCTGGTGTCGTTGCTGCACCAGGGCCAATAGGGTATCGGCCTTCATCGACTGGCTAACCAGGCCACCCTGAGCGATGTCGCAGCCCAGGTCTTTTAGCAACCGCAATTGCGCCGGTTGTTCAACCGGGCTGGCGATCACCGCCAGGTTGAGGCTGTGCGCCATCTCGATCACCGCTTTGAGCACTGGCTGCTGCCCTGCGGAGACCGCCTCACGCACCAGGGTTGGGGCCAGGCTCAGCGCATTGACCGGCACGTGCTTGAGGTGGCTCAGCGACGACTGGCCTCCCCCGAAGTCACCCAGCACCAGATGAACGCCCAGCCGGGATAGCTTATCCAGCACACTGCGAATGTGGGTTACATCGGCCATCAACTGGCTTTCGGTCACCACCAGTTCGAGCGCATCGCTGGCAAGGCCAGTATGAGCCAGCATCGCGGCCACCTGCTCGACAAAGTTTTCATCATCGAGCTGGTTCGAAGCCAGACGCAGTGACAGACGCACTGTTTCGCAACCCTCACGCTGCCAGCGCACTGCCTCAGTGCAGCTCTGTTGGAGACACCAGCGTTGCAACGCCGGGCCCATCCCAACGGAGCTGGCCATCGACAACAACACCTCCGATTCGAGCCGACCATACACCGGGTGATGCCAGATCACCCGGGCATCGACCCCTTCCAGGCGCCCACCCACCAAACGCGTACGCGGCCAGAATTCGAGGTGCAGCACCTGCCCGGCCAGTGCTTCCCTGAGTTCCAGGGCCCAGGCTTCGCTCAGCTGTGGCAGCCCGGGCGGGTAGGCGGCATGGTAATTGATGCCATTACCACCGGTGGCACTGGCCTGAATCATCGCCTGTTGCGCCAGCGTCAGCAGGGTATCGATGTTGTCGGACTGTACTCTGCAAACCCCGATGCTGGCGGTCAGCGATACTACCTGATCGTCAATCAGCATCGGCCGGGCCACTTCCTCCAGCAGAGTCGTCAGGCACTCTTCCAAGCTGCACCGGTCGCCTTCGTATTCGAGAAACAGTCCAAACCGATCGCCGCCAAGCCGGGCCACCCAACGCAGCGGGTCGTTCTGGTTGGTCAGCCGCGCCGCAACATCGCGCAGCAACTGATCACCCACCGTGGTACCCACGTGGCGGTTCAGGGCAGCAAAGTCATCCAGGTTCAGAATGGCGATGGCGTAGTGGTCCGGCAACAGCGGGTCGTGCTGGTGGAATCCGGCCAACAACTCCTGGAAAAAACGCCGGTTATAGACGCCCGTCAATGCGTCGTAGGCGTCTTTGTCGGTTGGAATGAGGCCATTATAACGCTGCGACAAATCCTGACAGATGCCGAGAAAGTGGCTGATGCTGCGGTCTTTACTGCGCACCGCAGTGAGCGTCAGCAGCACCTGGATGCGCCGTGACCCGCCAATTCTGATCACTAGATCGCCGTGCCAGCGACCGTTGTTGAACAATGCCTTGGCAATGTGCTGAGATTGATGCGTGGGCATCACCGAGAACAGGTCGCGCCCCAGTAACTGGCTTTTCTGCATCCCCACAATCTGGCTGAACATCCGGTTGGCCGTTCGAAAGCACTGGTCCCGGCCGAGCACGAAGACCCCATCGGAGCTGTTGTTAAACAGCGATGCCGATAAGCTCAGCTCTTCGCGCTGGCGCATGTCGGCGCTGATGTCCCGCCGGGTACCGACCATGCGCACCGCCTGGCCAGTTGGGGAACGCTCAATCACCTTGCCACTGTCTTCGAGCCAAACCGGTTCGGTGTCATCGCCGGTCAGCAGGCGGTAGCGGGCATGGTAAAAGTCGCTGCGCCGGGTCAGGTGAGCGGACAGGGCGCGCTTGACCCGGCCGCGGTCCTCCGGATGCACCTTATCAATCAGATCCCCCCCGTCCTCGGCTTTAGTCACCTGGCCAAAAAACCGGTGCTGGTCGGAGTGATAGACCCGCCGGGCGGTGATGTCCCAATCCCAAAATCCAATGCCGCTGGCAGTCATGGCCAGATTCATCTGCTCTTCGTGTTTGATCAGCGACTGATTAACCTGCTTGCGCAGTACCACCTCTTCCTGCAAGCGTTCGTTGCTCCGGTTCAGCGCCCGGGTGCGCTCCTGAACGGTGGCTTCGAGCCGATCCCGGTTGCGTACCAGCAGTGCGTTCAGGCGTTTGTTGACCAGGGCTCGTCGCGTGGCCCGGCGCGCCATCAAATGCCCCTGCCAGGCCCCAAGCAGCACCAGACTCATCAGTGGCAGATGCACATCGATCAGGGTCTCGGCAGGCAGCGGCGGGCCAACAAAAATCGGCAGCATCATAACCGGCCCCCAGGCGGCCAGTAACGCCCGCCAGTAGGCATAAAGCGCGATGGCCGCGAGCCCGACATAGGCGATCGACAGTGTCAGACACAGCCCACCGTAATGCGCTTCATAACCCCACACCGAGGATTGCAGCACGGTCACCACCACCACAGCGGGCATGGCCCGGAAGCGCGGATACCGGTCTTGCCAGACAAGGCCAAAACGAGACACCGCCAAGCCTGCCAGCGCCAGCACCGCCACCAATCCGGCGACGACCAACGCGTCCGGCCGACCAGGATGCACGGTCGTGCACACCAGACCCAGGGCCAGGGAGGACACCCACAACAAGTTACTGTGGCGCAACACCTGGCGTTGGCGTTCCTGACGAAAAGAGTGTCTGGCCAATGGTATGTTCAATCCCGGTTGATTTGGGCTGGAGTATAGACCAGTCCACAAAGGCCGCAGGGCAAACGGCCTGAAAGGCCCGGGTCTTCGACTGAAGATTAATGCGCAACCCGCCCATCCACAAAGGCGGATGCCTTCTGGTACACTACCCCTGTTTTTTTGTACAGTGAACTTACCGATGAGCCTGAATGCCCTGCTAGACCAACTCAACCCCGAACAACGCCAGGCCGTAGAAAGCGATGCCCAGCATTTACTGGTGCTGGCGGGTGCTGGCAGTGGCAAGACCCGGGTACTGACACACCGCATCGGCTGGCTGATTGCCGCGGGCCTGGCCTCGCCTTACAGCGTGCTGGCCGTGACCTTCACCAACAAAGCCGCCCGGGAAATGCGCAGCCGGGTTGAGGAATTGCTGGAGACTCCCTCCAATACACTCTGGATCGGTACCTTTCACGGCCTGGCGCACCGCCTGCTAAAGCACCACAACAAACTGGCCAACCTGCCCGACAACTTTCAGGTAATGGACAGCGACGATCAGTTGCGGCTGGTCAAACGCTTGTTGGTCGATCTGGGCATCACCGACGATCGCGTTCAACCCAAGCAGGTGCAGTGGTTCATCAACGGCCAGAAAGACCAAGGCCTTCGTGCCGAGTTTATACAGACCCACGGCGACTGGTATCAGGAAACGTTAAAAAACATCTACGTGCGTTACGAAGAAATCTGCCAGCGCAGTGGCCTGGTCGACTTTGGCGAACTGCTGTTGCGCGCTCACGAGCTCTGGCTCAACAACCCTGAGTTGCTCGCGAATTACCAGCAGCGTTTTACCCACTTGCTGGTCGACGAATTTCAGGACATCAACACCATTCAATACGCCTGGCTGCGCGTGCTGGCCGGCGACAAACTCAGCCTCACCATCGTCGGTGACGACGACCAGTCGATTTACGGCTGGCGTGGTGCCAAAGTCGAAACCATTCAGACGTTTAATCAGGATTTCCCCGGCACTCACCTGGTGCGACTGGAACAAAACTACCGTTCCACCGCCACCATTCTGGACGCCGCCAACGCCGTTATCGCCAACAACCCGGCCCGGCTCGGCAAAAGCCTCTGGACCGAGGGCGACCGGGGCGACCCGATCCGGCTGTATGCAGCCTTTAACGAGCAAGACGAAGCGCGTTACATCGCCGACGAAATCAACCGCCTGATGGAAGGCGGCACCAATGCCAACACCATCGCCATGCTGTACCGCTCCAACGCGCAAAGCCGGGTGCTGGAAGAAGCGCTGATTCACAGCCAGATACCCTACCGCATTTACGGTGGGCAGCGCTTCTACGAGCGGCTGGAGGTCAAAAATGCCGTGGCTTATTTGCGGCTGATCCTGAACCGTCAAGACGACGCGGCAATTGAACGCATCATCAACGTACCAACGCGCGGCATTGGCAATAAAACCATCGAAACGCTGCGCGTGATCGCCCGGGATCAGGGGTACTCGCTGTGGGAAGCCTGCCTGTCGGCACTGGAAAACTCGGTGCTGCCCAAGCGTGCGGCCAATGCCCTCGAAGACTTCATGTTGCTGATCGCCGACCTCAAAAAAATTGTCGCCGACAAAGAAGAACTTGGCGACATGGTCAAAGACGTAACCGCAGCCTCCGGGCTGATTGAACACCACGAAAAAGAAAAAGGCGAGAAGGGCCGGGCCCGGGTCGAAAACCTGCAGGAACTGGTCTCCGCCGCGCAGAGCTTCGCCGGTAACGACGAAGCCGACACCCCGGTCGCGTTACTCGCTCAGTTTCTTGGCGAAGCCTCACTCGACGCAGGCGATAGCCAGGCCGATGAATTCGAAGACAGCGTGAATTTAATGACACTGCACAGCGCCAAGGGTCTGGAATTCGACCATGTGTTTCTGGTCGGATTAGAGGAAGGGCTGTTCCCGCACAAGATGTCGATGGACGATGCTTCTGGCCTGCAGGAAGAGCGACGACTGGCCTATGTCGGCGTCACCCGCGCCCGCCAGATTCTGACGCTAACGTACGCCGAAAGCCGTCGCCTGTATGGTTCGGAAACCTTCAATTCATTGTCGCGCTTTGTGCGCGAAATTCCGCAGGAATTGCTGACCGAAGTGCGACTGCGCTCGACCGTCAGTCGGCCGGTCAATTTCGGTTTGCAACAAGACATGGCAATGGACCACGCCGGTTTCAGCCTGGGCCAGCGCGTGCTGCACCCCATGTTCGGTGAAGGCACCTTAGTCAACGCTGAAGGCGGCGGCGCCCACGCCCGGGTGCAAGTCTCATTCGACGACGGCAGTGAACGCTGGCTGATGATGCAGTACGCCAAACTCGAAGCGATTTAATATGAATGGCGCGACGATTAACAGCTTTGCTCCGGTCGAACCGGACCAGGCCAAAGTACTGATCATCGGTTCAATGCCGGGCAAAGCATCGTTAAACGCGCACCAGTATTATGCCCACCCGCGCAACGCCTTCTGGCCAATACTCGGGCACTGGCTTGGTTTTGATGCAAACCTGCCCTACGAGGAACGACTGGCTCAGTTAACCCAGCGCCACATTGGCTTATGGGATGCACTCTACCAGTGCGAACGGCCTTCCAGCCTCGATTCTGATATCGTGAAAACCAGTATTGTACCGAATGATTTTGCCGGATGGTTTGCACGCCACCGGCAAACACAGGCGGTACTCTGCAACGGCACGGCGGCATTCGATAACTATCGCAAGAAAGTCCTGCCAACACTGAGCGCCGCTGACCAGGCCCTGCCACTGCACAAGCTACCCTCAACCAGCCCGGCACACGCCAGCCTAAACTTCGAGCAAAAGAAAGAACAATGGCGGATATTGCTCGACTATTTGTAAAACACGATTCGAGTTGGCAACCAATTAAGTGTCAGGCGCCGGGTGTACCTATCTGGGGAAGTCCGAAGTATGGATGCTGAGGTCTAGGCCCCATGGATGGGTTCACGCCGACCCCTGATAGGTACACCCGGTGTCTGACACGGGCACTTGGCAACACAGAAGCATGAGCCGAGCTCAGGGCGCCAAACTACCCGAGCCGATGGCTTCTTCGAGCAGCATCATTTGGGCTGACAAGGGATCGTGACCGTTGGGTTGTTGCTGCTGATAGCGTCCGTCAGCATCGAGCTCCCAGGCCTGCAGATTATCGGTCAGGTAGAGTTCCAGATCCTTAATCACTTTATCGCGCAGTTTTTTATTCAGTAGCGGGAAGCCGGCTTCGACGCGGTGAAACATATTGCGACTCATCCAGTCGGCACTGGCGAGAATCACCTCTGGGTCGTTGTCGTTGTGGAAACAGAATGCCCGGGTATGTTCGAGAAACCGACCAACAATAGATCGAACTCGAATGTTATCGGAGATGCCTTTAATGCCAGGTCGGATCTGGCAAATGCCACGAATGATAAGATCCACCTGAACGCCTGCCTGGCTGGCTTCATACAGCTTGCGCACCAGTTGCTCTTCATACAGCGAATTCATTTTAGCCAGCACCCGGGCAGGCTTTCCGGCTTTGGCAAATTCGATCTCACGTTCAATCTTGCGAATCAGGTTTTTGTGCAGCGTAAAAGGCGCTTGGAACAGACATTCCAGCTTCCCAACCTTGCCCAGGCTGGTCAGTTGCAGAAACACCCGGTAGACATCGTCACCGACCTGTTTATTACAGGTCATCAGTCCATAATCGGTATAAACCTGTGCGGTTTTGGGATGATAGTTACCGGTGCCCAGATGCACATAATGGCGCAGTTTTTCACCTTCGCGCCGGGCAATCAGCAGCATTTTCGCATGCGTTTTATAACCGACGATGCCATAGACAACGTGAATGCCATATTCCTGCAAGCGCTCGGCCAGGGCCACATTGGCCTCTTCGTCGAACCGGGCCAGCAGTTCAATGATGACCGTCACTTCCTTGCCCGCTTTGGCGGCCGAGACCAGCGCCTCAACGATGATCGAATTCACCCCGGTACGATACAGCGTCTGCTTGATGGTCAGCACCTGCGGGTCCTTCGCCGCCTGGCGAATCAGATCCACCACCGGCATGAATGAATCGAATGGATGATGCAGCAGGATATCGCCCTTGCGAATGGCGTCGAAAATGGTGTCCTTGCGCTTCAGAATACGCGGCACCCGGGCATCGAAAGGTGTATACATCAGGTCCGGACGGTTGACCTGATCGATCAGCGTCGCCAGCCGGTTGAGGTTTACCGGTCCATCGGCGCGGTACAGATCGATCTCGCTGATTTCAAATTGTTTGAACAAAAACTGCACCAGTTCACCGGGGCAGTTAGTGGCGACTTCGAGGCGCACTTCATCGCCATACTGTCGATACACCAGTTCGCCTTCGATGGCCCGACGCAAGTCGCCGGTTTCCTCTTCGTCAACAAACAAATCCGAATTGCGGGTCACCCGGAACTGATAACAGCCAATCACCGTCATGCCAAAGAAGATCTCATCCATAAAATAATGAATGATCGATGACATGAAAACGTAATCGTTCGAACCGGATTGGGGTTGCTCTGGCGGTAGTTTGATCATATCCGGCAGCGCGCGCGGGCACTGTACAATGGCCTGACCGCTGTTGCGGCCAAAGGCATCTTTGCCATCGAGCTTGACGATGAAATTAAGACTCTTGTTCAGAATGCGCGGAAACGGGTGCGCCGGGTCTAGCCCAATGGGGCTTAGCAGTGGCAGTACTTCATGCTCAAAGTAATACTTCAACCACTGTGTTTGCTGCTCGCTCCAGTCTTCGCGCTTGATCACGCGGATGTCGTGCTCTGCCAGCAGCGGCAGCAAGGTGGTGTTGAGCGTATCGTACTGGCGCTGTACCAGGTCGTGGGCCCGACTGGCGATTTGGTCCAGCTGGGTGCGCGGTGAAATGCCCTCAGGCCCGGTAACCATGGAACCGGCCTCAAAGCGTTCTTTCAGACCCCCGACTCGAATTTCAAAAAACTCGTCCAGATTGGTACTGGAAATACAAAGGAACCGCAGCCGCTCCAGTGGTGGGATCTGGTCGTCCAGCGCCTGAGACAGCACTCTGTCGTGAAATTCCAGTAACGACAACTCGCGATTGATAAAATGCTCGTGCGTGATTGGTTCGGCCATGACCCACCTCTGATTCAATGATGATCAGTGTATGACAAAACTGTTGCAGAGATATGACTGAGGGCGGGATTTACGCTTTTCGTTCTGTTTAGGGGCGGTAGCACAGGTGCACCAGTTAGTAGCGGCCCCGGCCAATCGAATTACGAGCAAGAAACGTAGCATCTCAACCCGGCCAGAGCTTACTTTACTTCTGCAATTTCAAGAAACGCTTGGATTTTTAGTCCATACTCAAGACTGGCCGAACATCAACTTCCATGCTTTCGAAGAGCCCGCTTTCCATGAAGAGTTCCTGAATGACATGAGCATTCTCGGCATCCAGTACCATGTAATTTACATGCGCTGGCGGATCAGCCCACCTTCCCACGATTTTTACACCACGCTGCTGAATTAACTCTTCCATCGAGTTCAGACATAAATGAACTGATTCGTTACCCTGGCGACCCGGGCAAGATTCCGGACTGTGTCGCGCAATCACCATATGAAGCATTTGCTACCTCCTGAGTCGTAATTTACCCGAAAAACTGGCAGTGTGAGAACTCAATGTTAACCTGAAACGTGCAACTCCAGAACCTCATCACCGTGGCACCTACAACTTACTCGCCCACACCCTGCCTCGCCAGGGCATTGAAACCCGCTTTGCCGACAAGGACGACTTTGCAGGCATTGCCAAGCTGATCGATGAGCGCACCAAAGCCGTTTTCTGTGAGTCGGTCGGTAACCCGTCCGGCAGCATTGTTGATATTAAACGCCTGGCAGAGATTGCGCACGCCGCCGGCGTTCCGCTGATCGTCGATAACACCGTTGCCACGCCCTTTCTGTGGCGGCCGATTGAACAGGGTGCCGACATCGTCGTGCACTCTGCCACCAAGTATATGGGTGGACATGGCACCACCGTGGGCGGTGTGATAGTCGATTCCGGCAAATTCCCCTGGGCCGATCAGCCCAAACGTTTTGCACTGCTAAACGAACCGGATGTGTCTTACCACGGTGTCAGCTACACCCGCGATGTGGGTGAGGCCGCCTTCATTACCCGGGCCCGGGTCGTGCCACTGCGCAATATGGGTGCCGCCCTGTCGGCACAGGCTGCCTGGAATATACTACAGGGTCTGGAGACTCTGGCGCTGCGTATTGAACGCGTATGCGAAAACACTCAGAAGATCGCCGAACATCTGAAGCAGCACCCCAAAGTCAACTGGGTGAATTATGCGGGACTGCCCGATCACAAAGATCACGCCCTGGCTCAGCAATATATGAACGGTACCGCCTCGGGGATTCTCAGTTTCGGTATCGAAGGTGGCCGCGATGCCGGAGCCCGCTTCTATGATGCACTGGAACTGATACTGCGCCTGGTCAATATTGGCGATGCCAAAAGCTGCGCCGCCATACCCGCCTCAACGACGCACCGCCAATTGAACGACGACGAACTCAAAGCCGCCGGCGTCAGCGCCGACATGGTTCGGCTATCCATCGGCATCGAACACGTTGACGACCTGATAGCCGACATCGACCAGGCACTCGCCAAGTCGGCTGGCTAACCATCGACAAGGGATACCCGGTTCGGGGCGAGACCCCACCCGGATATCCCCGGCATTGGTTGCGACGCAATGGCTGCGCACAAGGTCTACTGAAAGGGTAGTAGCCACAACGGTTAGCGCTGCTATAGTGGGTTAACAGTGATTGAATTGAGAAAAAACGATCTAATGCTATGACAACTCGCACTAACAGGATTCGGATTCAACGCTTGAAAATGATCGCTTGCGCACCGACACCAGTAGTGTCGTAAAAACAACCTCCGTCATCCAAACAAAACAGGGAGACTGACCATGTCACTACGCATCAATGATGTAGCACCGAACTTTACCGCCCAAACCACCGAGGGCGAGATCAACTTTCACGACTGGATCGGCGATAGCTGGGCGATTCTGTTTTCCCACCCCAAAGACTTCACGCCGGTATGCACCACCGAGCTCGGCTATATGGCTGGCCTGAAGCCGGAGTTCGACAAACGCAACACCAAGATCATTGGCCTGAGCGTCGACCCGGTCGAAAACCACGCCAAATGGGCCGACGACATTGAAGAAACCCAGGGCCACAAACCCAATTACCCGATGATTGGCGACACCCAACTGGAAGTGGCCAAACTGTACGATATGTTGCCGGCAGAAGAAGAAGGCAGCAGCGAAGGCCGTACCCCGGCCAACAACGCCACGGTGCGCTCAGTGTTTGTCATCGGACCCGACAAGAAAGTCAAACTGATGATGACCTACCCGATGACCACCGGTCGCAACTTTGATGAAATTCTGCGCGCGCTGGATTCGATGCAACTTACCGCCAAACACCAGGTCGCGACACCGGTAAACTGGAAAGACGGCGAAGACGTGATCATTCCACCGGCGGTTTCCGATGAAGAAGCGCAGAAGAAGTACCCGCAGGGTTACCGCACGCTTAAGCCCTATCTGCGCATTGTTGATCAGCCGAAATAAGGCGGATTCTAGGGGCCACCCGGTTCAGCCCGGGCTGGCTCCCCTGTCACACGTGCGGGTCGATTAGAATTGCGTTGCCGTCCGAGTCTATCACCGAAAAGCTGGCAGGGCCGCGCTCACTGGACGCTAACACGGACACCCACAATAGCACTTGACCCTAAAACATTCATCCAGTGGTTTATACAGTTCCATCAAAACAGGCCGTCAGGTTCCTTTCAGAGCAGGTAACAGAATGGCGCGAACGCTTGATGTCAATCAGTTGGTTCATGCGAGCCTTGAACGAAGACATCGCGCGCCAGGCCAATGCAGAAGATGTCTGCACTGGCCGATTTTTATGGAAACCATCCATGGTTTCCACCGCTGCGCGGCAGCTAAAGCCGCGCCAATTTGTTCCGGACAAATTGGTGGGAAGGTCGCTTCAAATGCCAGGCGTTGCTCGATGAAACCGCCCTGGCAACCTGTCTGGCTTATGTCGATCTAAATCCCATTCGCGCGCAGCGGCCTAAGCTCTACTTTTGACCTCCTTTATAAAGGGGGGATTACCCTTCCTCTTGGGATAACAAGGAAATTCGAAAGAATGGATGCATATAAAGAAGAGTCAAAGCTACCACTTACACCCTCTACAAAAAGAACAGGTTTTCTGCTCCCCAGTATCTCAAGTGTAAGCTCATCTGGCATGCCTGAAGATGGTAACAACTGCTCCCAATCCCATGATGTTCCATCGAATGATTTCAACCAAATCTTTGTTGCTAATTCATTGGCCGCTGCAAAGTCTACATCATGTGTTAAATATACAAATAAGCAGTCACTTCTTAGACTCTCAATTTCAGCCCACAGCGGGGCTTGGACAGATTTATGTAAGTGCAACTCAGGCTCATCAATTACAACAATCCCGTATTTTGGAGCTGCCAGACACTGACCAATTAAATAGAAGATTACTCGTTCGCCGTCGCTCATATCCGAAGAATTGTATAAGTTTCCGTTTCCACCTTTAACTTTAGTCTGAATGCGTAGACCGCCGACTACCAACTCTCTATGAGGTAGTATTCTTTCCCAAATTTCTTTTACGCGATCAAGTTTTGTTATGGGAGGCTCAATTTTATCCGAACTCGATTTACATTTTACTTTAAATTTGGCGTTCTCCTCTGTTTCATCAGAGAATAGACAAACAAGCAATTTATCTAAATCGCTGAGCATGGTGGTTGCTGGCTTTTTACTCCACTTATGTACTTTGTGTTGGTGATTCCAATCCTTATTGCCAAATAAAAGTGTATTTTCCGCAATTTCTATTGATACAGGCGTTGTCGAGTCAGGCATTGCTAATGACTTTTGCGCTGATATTCGATGAACAAGATTCTTATTCGGTGAGTCTATTTCAATCCACGTACCTAACCTTTTCTTACCTGCACCATTAGCTCCAACAAGCAGTAAACTCTGTGTCGTTTCAATCTCTACAGTATTTCCATTTTCCTTCGGAAGGCTAATTTTTCTTTTTTGATCCATTAGTTCGTTCTCGATTTGATTGAGGCATAACGCAGAGCGCCCCGGCGAACTTGGCGCAGCGAAGCGGAGACAAGGGCGTCCGAGGGCCGCGTTTGGTTAACTGGTTTGCTGGATATTGGCACGGCGCTTCCGCTCCTGCTCAGCCATTTGTTCCAGGCGCTCCTCTAGGGAGTTTAGCCCAAGGCGCGAACGACGTTCATTGACAGTATCAGAGTCTTCTATGGGAAACGGAGTTGGCCACCCATTTTCATCACGATCAAACTGGGTCCCGTAGTATTGAGGCTTGCCAGATAAAGTACGCACCCGATCCTGAAGAAATGCCAGCTGCCATCCCTCCACATCGTCTCTTGCAACGGCATCCTCCAGCAAGCAGGCACACTCGGCCATGAAGTCAGTATCTGAAACGGAATGCTGAGCAATAAGCCAGGCAGCTTCGGCAGCCTCTTCCCCAACCAACGAAATGACGGGCCAGCCGTGACGGCCAATAACCTCTTTCAGGCGGGAAGAATTATGTTCATGCAGGGTTTTCATTTGGGGATGATAAGACTCAGAAGGCAACTCACCTGATTCGAAGAGCTGCCGCAGCACAAGCTGATCTTCCTGCATCATTTCAATCAATTCTTCTGCAAGGCTCTGATCCATGCACGCCTCTCTAGTTAACGCCAATGTTCAGCGGCGGCCTTTACGCAGTGAAGCGGAGAAAAGGCCGTCCGGCGGAGGCCCGCGAGGGCCGGAACGAACTGCAACTAATTGTTAGAGCTTGCCAACTGGTCCGCATGAACCACTTGCAGAATCCATAGCCCGAAAAGAACTCCGATTCCCAGCGA
>NZ_JBBECH010000079.1:0-2143 GCF_040881935.1 Saccharospirillum sp.
CCCTATCTGTCAGCCTAGTTGTCACCTAAACCAACCTAGAGGTGACAATGAAAAGATACTCCCCAGAACGTAAAGAAGCCATCCTTCGTAAAATGGCGCCACCGCAGAGCGTGTCGGTAGCGGAGCTCGCTCGCCAAGAAGGCATCAGTGGCCCAACCCTGTACAATTGGCGACAACAGGCCAGAAGTCGAGGAGATGTTTTGCCGTCTAATTCAAAAAAGCCTGACAAGTGGAGTAGTGAAGACAAATTCCGCGTTGTCATTGAAACAGCCCCCTTGAGCGCTGCTGAATTCAGCGCTTACTGCCGCAAGCGCGGATTGTATCCTGAGCAGGTAGAGTCCTGGAAAAAGGCCTGCCTGAGCGCCAATGCGCACTCGGAGGCGCAGCAGAAGCAACACCGTGAATTACATAAAAACGAACGTAAAACAATCACTCGACTTGAGCGAGAGCTGAACAAAAAGGACAAGGCGCTGGCAGAGACTGCGGCCTTGCTCGTGCTCTCAAAAAAAGCCGAGGCGATCTGGGGCCTCAAAGACGAGGACAAATAACCAGCCTCCCTGATCGCCAACATGCCGTTGCCCTGATACGTGAAGCACATGGCAACGGTGCCCGGCTGGAACCGGCTTGCGCCATCGTGGGGCTCAACCTGCGTACCTATCAGCGCTGGCAGCACAACGGCGTAGTCAGTGCCGATAAGCGGCCCACCGCCTTGCGACCCGAGCCACGCAATAAACTGGATCCGCAACAGCGGGAGACCATTGTGCAGTTATGTAACCAAGACCACTACCGCAGCCTGCCACCGGCCTTCATTGTCGCTGACCAGGCGGACCAGGGCGTCTACCTTGCCTCCGAATCCACCTTCTACCGGGTTCTCAGAGAGCGTGATCTGCAACACCACCGTGGGCGGCAACAGCAACCCACGCGCCGGGGGGCAGCGACTACGCACCACGCGGATGGCCCCAATCAAGTCTGGTGCTGGGACATCAGCTGGTTACCGGGTCCGGCGAAAGGAACTTGGTTCTATCTGTACATGATCTTGGACCTGTTCAGCCGTAAGATCGTGGGCTGGGAAGTCCATCATGCCGAACGCGCGGAGTTGGCTGAGCAGCTTGTGGAAAAGGCCTGCTGGCGCGAACACCTGGCCACAAAGGACAAGCCACTGGTGCTCCACTCTGACAACGGTAGCCCGATGAAAGCATCCACCTTCCTGGAAAAGCTGTACGACTTGGGAATTACGCCATCGCGCAGCCGACCGCGAGTCAGCAATGATAACGCCTTTGCGGAATCCCTGTTCAAGACGCTGAAGTATCGCCCCGGCTTCCCTGTTAACGGGTTTATAGAACTCGACGCAGCTCGCGAGTGGGTTCACGCCTTCGTCGGCTGGTATAACAACGAACACCGCCATAGCAGCCTGAAATACGTGACACCGCAACAGCGACATACCGGCCAGGCAATCGAGGTTCTAAGCCGCCGCAAGTCCCTGTATGAACAAGCCAAAGCTAAAAACCCAGAGCGTTGGCCTCGGGATATACGTAACTTTGATTTGCCAAAGGAGGTGCATCTCAACCCGGCTAAGAAGACACAATCAATGGACAACGTGCTTGTCTGACGCGACAACTATGTTGACAGGCTCCGTTGACGACTATGGCACAAAAGACAACATAAAGATGAGACTCAGTTAAAAGGACGGCCGAGGTCACCGGGAACCTTTACTCTACTCGATACTGGTAAGGCTCCGCTGTAAGAGATCGGCCATGAAAGAGGTAGGAAATACGCCATGCGTTGACTCCGGTACGTCCGGCCGCAATTATGGCGACATTTTGCGCAGCAGTCATCAGCATAAAGTATTAGTTTTGGGGCTGTATTCCTGTTCATACCCGGTGCCGAAATCATGTCAAAAGCCAAATGGAGAAGCCCGTGTAGCCGAAACTCAAAGCCCCATTGACGCGGCTTGAAACTTGGTTCGCATCCCTAGTGCAGCTCCTTTTAAGCATAAATAGTAACTTTCGTCTTTGCTCTTTAGGTGCCTCAGTATCGCGTTTCGCGCTTGTTTGCTGGCCCATTTGAAGGCGTTTCCAAAGTAGAAGGGTAAGCGCCCATTAATCGGCGTAATTTCAGCCTGAATAGTACGTTGTCATAATGC
>NZ_JBBECH010000080.1:0-13644 GCF_040881935.1 Saccharospirillum sp.
CCTAGGCTTCGGCATCCATGCCTCAGACTTCCCCGGATAGGCCTACCCGGTAGCCAACACTTGGTGTGCAGGTCATTCCTAATCACGATCAAGTACGAATTCCTTTTTTAGGAAACTAAGTACAGTAGGTCGTCTTTGACAGTAAATTCAGCGGGCTTCAAATAATCCCCCTGGCAGGGGCCAGACAAACAGTGTCCGGTTTCAATCTCGAACAGGGCACCGTGGGTGGAGCACTGGATCAGGGCGCCGTCGAGGTCCAGAAAATCGTTTTCCTGAAATTCCAGCTCAACGCCCAAGTGCGGGCACTCATTGTGGTAGACGAAAATCTCACCGTCTTTGCGCACGGCAAAGACCGGTTTGTCGGCAATATCGAAACCGAGTGACTGGCCTTCGTTCAGATCGTGAACAGAGCAAAGTTCGATCATTGAGACTCCTAAGAAAGATATAGTTCAAGTTTCGGAGTTCGCACCCAATAAAGTGCCAGGTAGCGGGCGTATCTCTCCGGGCTAGTCCGCAACATGGATGTTGCGGTCTAGGCCCCATGGAAGGGTGTACGCCGACCCTGGAGAGCTGCACCCGGTGCCTGGCACGGTCCATGGGCAGAAAAGCACATCTGAACTCCGTAATGGAAGGTTTAACCATATTGGCTAATCCGGAATGATGAGCGGGCAGTTGTGGCGCGGGTGGCGCTGTACGGTGACGGTCAGGTCGAAATAACGCTGCAATGTATCAGCCTGGAAGACTTGATTCGGGGTGCCCTGGCTGACGATTTGCCCCTGGTGCATCAGAACCACGTTATCGGCGTAGCGGGCCGCCAGGTTGAGGTCGTGCACCACCAGTAAAATGCCTACCTCTCGTCGGGCAAACTGCTGCACTGCCTTGAACAGAGCCTGTTGATGGCTCAGATCAAGGCCGGTGGTGGGCTCGTCGAGTAGCAAGAAACAAGGGCCTTCCGGCTGGGTTTCCCAGATTTGTGCCAATACCCGGGCCAGATGGACACGCTGGCGTTCGCCGCCGCTGATGTCATCGATACTGCGTTTGTTGAACTGGCTCAGATCACACAGCGCCAGTGCTTCTTGCACAATGTGGTCGTCCCGTTGACGGCCGGTGTCATGTGGGTAACGGCCGAGCGCGACCACTTCCTCCACTCCGAATTCGAAATTCAAGGCATGTTGCTGGGGCAGAACCGACAACAATCGCGCTCTGTCCTGCCCCTCCCAGCGGTGGATCGGCTTATCATGGAACCATACTTCGCCCTGTTGTGGACTCAGTTCGCCACTTAGGGCTTTCAGCAGCGTACTCTTGCCAGCGCCGTTCTGACCCACCAGAGCGGTGATTCTGCCTGGTTCTATTGTAATCGAAACATCGCTCAGGACAGCTGGGCCGGGGATTAGACCCAGTGTCAGGTGTTTGGCTCGCAGTGTCATGACAAACGGCCTTGCTGACGATGAATCAGATAAATGAAAAAAGGCCCGCCGAGCAATGAGGTGATGATGCCGACAGGCAGCTCAGCCGGGCTCAATATAGAGCGTGCCAGCCAGTCGGCCCATAGCGTCAGCAGGGCGCCCAGTACCAGGCTCAGCGGTAGCAGGCGGCGGTGGTCGGCACCGATCAGCATGCGCACGATATGGGGCACGACCAGGCCGATAAAGCCGATGATGCCAGTGAAGGCTACCGCAGCCCCTACTCCGGCCGCGCTGAGATATACAATGCGGCGTTTTAGCACGGGAACATCAAAGCCCAGATGACGGCACTCGGATTCACCCAACAGCAGGGCGTTCAGCGGCCGCCAAAGGCGGTACGCCAGGGGTGCGATGATTGCCAGTACGGCCGCCGTGATGCCCACACCCGACCAGTTGGCGGCGGAGAAGCTGCCCAGGCTCCAGAACGTCAGGGTGCGCAGCTGTTCATTGGTCGACAGATAGGCACACAGGCCAATGCCGGCGGCGGCGACCATATTGAAGGCCACGCCCGCCAGTATCAGCCGCAGCGGCGAATAGTGGTTGCTGTGACCTATCAGCATGACCAGCCGGGTTGCCGCCAGGCCACCGCCGAAGGCGACCAGGGGTAACAGGAAGGGTCTTAAGACGCTGGGTAGGGCGTTTGGCAGGTTGCTGGCCAGAACCAGAACAACGACCACCATCAGGGTGGCGCCGCTGGAAACGCCCATCAAGCCGGGCTCGGCCAGGGGGTTACGAAACAGGCCCTGGATCAGCACGCCGCACACCGCGAGCAGTGCGCCCACACAGAGTGCCAGCAGGGTACGCGGGATGCGAATCTGCCAGAGAATCAGCCCCTGCAGCTGATCGCCGGGCCCGGTAAACAGATGTTTAAGCAGGGATGACCAGGGCAGATGGGTTGGCCCGGTCGCCAGACTGGCGATCAGCGTGATCACAAACACCAGTGCCAGCCCTGCCCACAGCCAGGCTGTGGGCACCGCTTTCATTGCGCCTCCAGCAGCGTGCGCGCCTGGGATCGCAGCAACTGATCCTGATTGCCGATAATGGCATCCAGCTCCCAGACCTCGAGCCGGGAGCCGTCCGACAGAGTGATGTCACGCACCAGCGACACTTCGACGCTGCGGTTCAGTTCGGCATCCTGCAGCATGGGCTCGGCCAGGTAGAGTGTATCCCGGGGTTGCAGGGCACTGACCTGCTGCAGCCATTGGGACGCATCACCGGCGACCAGGGGCAGCGGAATGCCATGTTTGGTGGTTCTTGATACAAAGGCGGGGCCAGCGCTGAGTGAATAACCGAAGCTGGGTTGTTTTCTGTGAGACTGTCGGTGCAGTTGTTCGGCGGCCATTTGCAGTACCCGGGCCGCACAGACGGCGTTCAGCGCGTAGTGTTCGTCGTCGCCAAGACCAAAGACCAGGGTAAAGCCTTCAGGCAGCAGCACCCCACCGTAAAGTTCACCGACCTGAGTGATTAGGTGCTCATAGCGCGCCCACAGGACCTGCAGTTGATGGGCGTCGTAGTGGCGGGTCAGAGCATCCCAGTTGTGGCATTGCACATTGAGCAGGGCGACATCGCAGTAAGCTCCTTTTTCGCCGACCAGGTGGGTTTGTTCCAGCAGGCGCTCGGCTTCGGCGGAGTCGGTTGAAGTCGCCAGGGTGCGCAGTACCTGAGCATTGCGATCCAATGCGTTGCTCAGGCGTTGCACCAGCATGCGTATCTGGTGTTCGGGCGGTCCGCTGAAGGCGTCCCGCCATTCGGGAATCTGCTCGCTCAGCTGTGCGGCGAGTTTGTGTGTCGCCTGATCCTGCAGGCGGGTACGCCAGCCGATCAGACCTGCCGCCAGCACCAGCACCAGCAAGTTGAACAAAAACCAGGCCCGGTAGGCGCGTTGCTCCCAGGAGCGCAGTGGTTGGTCATCCAGTTGAACCTCGACGTTGCCGAGCAGGTCCGATTCAAAGTACACCGGGTGGCTGAACCGGTCGATGGCATCGGGGTTGCGGCCGCCAGGGCGTGACGTCAGGGTGATGTTCTGGCTGGTCGAATTCAGATTGGCGTTGAACACCAGCGGCTCTTCGGCGGTGCGGTTGAGTAACAGGCTGATGGCAAGCCGGTCGCCCCGTTGCAGCGGCGCGGCAATGTCAAATGCCAGCGTACGGGACAGGCTTTCGCCGAGTCGCTGACCAGCCTGGGCCAGCGCATCGCTGGCAGGCTGATACCAGAATACCCAAAGCATGACGTTGACCAGAAGCATCAGGGTGACGATGAAGCCGGTTAACGGCTGCCATAACCAGCGCTGCCAGTGTCGTGACCACCGGCTGATAGCCGCAGGGCGGGAGTCTGGTTGTGCCTGGGGTGTGCGAGTATCAGCCGTCATACAGGGTTTCAGAATGCTCTGGTGATGAAATGAGTCCGGGCCGTTAATTGTTCCGTTGCGTCCCAGTCGATACAATACCGCAGCCTGTCACCATGGTGGCAGCCGCGGCGCGGCCAGCGGTGCCCCCTATGCAAGCGGGGCACCGCTGGTCGCGTTTAAGGCGGCTATGGTAGCGGTATTTCGGGCTATAAAGAACCCGCGGTTCAGTGAATCCCGGCACAGCCCGTGCCCCCCGTCCCAATCAATGAGGAAAGATCATGAGTAAAGCGGTAGAGCAGTTGCACGCCCAACTGAGCCAGATCAAAAAAGGCCTGTTTATGATGGGCCCGGACCGGATTCGCGCCATGTCCACCCATGAAACCGACGACCTGATCGTTGAGCTGCAAGCGGTTACCGACCAGGCGCTGGCCGAGCTGACCACACTGAAAGGCGAGTAATTCCACCGACCGGAGCCGTGCCTGGTGAGTTCTATTTTAATGTTAAAGGTGAGTGGTCACGACCGTAAGGGTCTGACCGCTGAGCTCACCACAACGCTGGCTGAGTTTGGCGTCATACTCCTCGATATGGGCCAGTCGGTCATTCACGACCAGGTGTCTCTGGGCATGTTATTACAGTTACCGGACGGTGCTGACACCTCGGGCGTGCTCAAGGAAATTCTGTTCAAGGCCCATGAGCTGGGTATTCACGCCCGCTTTACGCCGGTTGAAGAACCGGCCTATACCGACTGGGTCGGGCAGCAGGGTAAAGACCGCTATGTGCTGACCCTGCTGGCGCGCCGCATCACCGCCCAGCAACTGGCCAGGGTTTCCACGGTGGTCAGCGAGCAAGGGCTGAACATTCAGGACATCACCCGCCTGACCGGTCGCATACCGTTGGACGCACCCGCCGACACTGGTAAAGCCTGCATTGAACTGACCTTGCGCGGTCAGCCGAGCAATGCAGACACCTTGCGACTGGCCTTTCTGGACATCAGCAGTCAATTGGACATCGACGTTGCCTTTCAACAGGATTCGGTCTATCGGCGCAATCGTCGGCTGGTGTGTTTCGATATGGATTCGACACTGATCGAAACTGAAGTGATCGATGAGTTGGCCCGGGCAGCAGGGGTCGGTGATCAGGTAGCGGCCATTACCGAGCGCGCTATGTCCGGCGAGCTCGATTTTCAGCAGAGTTTCAGGCAGCGTATGGCATTGCTGAAAGGGCTGGATGAATCGGTATTGGCCGGTATTGCGGCCCGGTTGCCAATTACCGAGGGCGCCGAGCGCCTGATTCGCACTTTGCGGGCTTATGGCTTCAAGACGGCGATTCTGTCGGGCGGTTTCACCTATTTCGGGCACTACCTGCAGCAGCGTCTCGGCATCGATTATGTGTATGCCAATGAACTGGAGATAGCCGATGGCCGGGTTACCGGCGAGGTGAAAGGCGCTATTGTCGATGGTGCCCGCAAGGCTGAGCTGCTGCGCGAATTGGCGCAGCGGGAAGGCATTCAGTTGGAGCAGACCATAGCGGTGGGTGATGGCGCCAACGATTTACCGATGCTTAGTCAGGCTGGGTTGGGCATCGCCTTTCGCGCCAAGCCAATTGTTCGCGAAAGTGCGCGACATGCGATATCAACTCTGGGGCTGGATGCGGTGCTGTATCTGCTTGGGTTCCGGGATCAGGATATTCACTGAGCTATAACCACACTCGGTAGCCGGTGCGGGCCAATACCTCCCGGCCGACTCTACCAGTTACTTAGACTATGGCGATCAGACCGCCTCTTCTTCATCGTTGGAATCAAATTCGTAGTCCATACCAGTCAGCGGTGCCTGAACGTAAAAGCCCTGAATGTAGTTCACTCCCAGCTCCCACAGTGAGGCGAGAATCTCCGCGCTTTCAATTTGCGGCACGATAGAGTTTATGTCCTGCTTGTGGATGGCACTGACCAGCGTTTCCAGCGACGCCATGGCTTTGTCGTTCTTGGGCAGGGCTTCGATGAAGCTGCCATGGACCCGGATGTAGTCGATGTCCAGATGACGGGTGACCGACAGACCGCTTTCAATCAGGCCAAAGTGCGTCAGCGCCAGTTTGCATTTCAGCAAACCCAGCCCTTTGCTGAAGGATTTGGCAACCTTCAAGTAGCTTTGCGCCTGTTCTTCGGTGATCTGGAAGGTTAGGGCATCGCCCGGCAGTTTGGCGGCTTTCAAGGCGCTGTTAACCCAGGGCAGGAAGGTGGGGTCCTGGATTGAGCTGGGCGTCAGATAAATGAACACCTGGGTGTTATGACCCCGCTTACGATGGTCGGCCAATGTCTTGATGGTGTTCAGTACAACCCAGCGGTCGAGTTTGGCGCCCTGATTCCGGGCTTCAATCAGAGGCAGGAAATCTTCCGGCAGGAGGTCGGTGCCGTCTTTGTCGACCAGGCGCAACAGCACATCGTAGTGTTCCCGGCTATCGCCTCTAAGGCTGATGATGGGCTGAAACAGAATGCGGAAACCGTCGTTTTCAAGCGCGTGCTCAACTTTACCCGCCATATTGTCATCGGACAGGTTGGCAATATCGGATTTGTCGTAATACTGTACGCCGGTTTTCTCCTGGATCGCGCGGGTGTAGGCCTGATGGGCGTGGCTCAGGGCCTCCTGGCCATTCTGGCAGCGTTCATCGATATGAGCGATGCCGAAGGCTACTTCGACTGGCAGGGTACGGCCATCCACTTCAAACAAATGATCGGCGATTTCTTTGCGAACCTCGAGCGCATCCGCTTTGAGGGTGTCGATATTGCCGCTGCCGATCAACAGGGCAAAGCTGTCATCGCCGTAGCGCGCCAGCATTGAACCCTTAGGCTGATGTCTGGCGTAGACTTCGGCCAATTCCTTCAGAATGACGTCGGTACCGGCGATGCCAGCTTTGGTTTTCAGGTCACTGAAGTTGACGATGCCGAAGTGCAATACAATCTGGCTGGCATTGTTTTTCAGTACTTGCTGGTAGGCGGTTTTCAGCGCGTCGGTGAAGTGCTGGCGGTTGTATAGGCCAGTCACCAGATCCTGAGTGCTGATTTCCTTGATTTTTGCCTGCAGTTCTTCGTTGTCGGCATCGTTGCGGCGAATGACCAGTTGGGTGCAGGGTTCGCCTTCGTAGCTGGCCCCCGATAGGGTCATGCGAATATTGAATGGCTCGCCGTTGACGTGTTCGGCGACGCAGGTGAGTTCACCGGTTGAACCGTCGCGACAGGTTTTCAGGGAGCTCTTGAGTCGGTCGAGGTCTTTACGGGCGATCAGGTCCATGATCGGTGTGCTTTGCAGTTCTTCCAGATCATCGTAGCCGAACAGGGTCTGGTAGGCCTCATTGGCATAAATATGCATGCCTTCGTGAACATAGGCAATGGCGTCGACGGAGCTGTCGAGCAACAACTGGCAGCGTTTTTCGGTTTCCTGCAGGCTGGCATACGTCTCGCGTAATTCTCGGCGGGCTTTCAGCGCGGCTTTTTCCCGTTTCACCGCGCTGATCAGATGTTGTTCCTCGCCTTCGACCAGCACATCGGTAAGACCGCTTGCGAGCGCCTCGCTAATACGGTTGGCGTCGTAAACATTGATCAGACCGAGAATGGGAAGGTCTTTACCAGCGCGCTGAATAGTGCCGACCGCAACTGCCGGATCGACCGTCTGGGTATCAAGTTTGACCAGTAACATATCCCAGTGCTGCTCTGACAGCACGGTTTCCAGCTCGTTCAGACTGGCAATAAAGTGGGAGCGAACGGCCTGGCCAGCGTTGCGCAAAACGCTGAGCAGGGGTTCTGCCTCACTTTGAGTGTCGTGGATAACCAGGAGTTGGAGCGCGCTTGCGTTACTTTCAGACATGAATCAACTATCGCGATAAAGTTTTTAGACTAGGGGTCTGAGTATAGTGACGAACGGTCGGTCTTGACAGTCATGCGGCGGTTTTTTTGGAATGGCCGGTTCAAGGCTGAGAGGGTCGTCTCGGTTTCTGCTCCTGCTCTGGCGTCCCCCAACCCAGCCGCCAATGGCTGGTCAGAGTTGTCGCCAGAGGCTTTCGAAGCTGTTGTCGGCACCAATCGGGTGACTCCGGTCTGGTTCGATCGGTTTATGAGCAATTTTACGCACCTGGAACTGACTGAGAATGCCCGTGCTCAAAATGCGTTTGGTGAGCTGATACGTGCCTTCATTGCCGGAGATATTGATGGTCACTTTGTTGCCTACCTGAAAGGGTAGTTGCGGGGTTAGCACTGAAGCGTCCTGGCCGATAGCCCGGATTTCCGGAACGAACAGGCCGCGAAGGTAATCACCGTGTGCGCCGGTTTTGTGCAATTTGCGTATGCCGCAGGGCTGACTGTTGGGCGCAATCAGTTCGACACCCATTTGCGTGCCGCTCTCTTTGCTCTGGCGTAGCCAACGCACTACACCCAGGTTCCAATGTTGCAGTTTCTCTTCCTTGACCGCGACGACTTCACCGGTTTTCAGGTTGTTGGCCGCTTTGTCGGTCCATTGAATGCAATAGCCGCGCGGGCTGACATTTGCTAACAGGCCGGAGTACCTGGGGTGGTCTTCATCGGCGCTGGGCATGCGTCGCTGCTCAGCGTCGAAAGATTCCTCCCAGTCGTCTTTCTGTGACTGGACCGCCTTGGTTTCAAATGCCGCAAAGCGCGAACCCATTGCACCGATAAAGGGGTTTTCCGCATTGGCCGACTGATCATGGAGCTGGGAGTAAAAACCGATACCCCCGGACATGTGAAAGTGGGTGCCGGTCAAACCTACCGTAAGCGACACCTTGCCGATGGATTGCGTACGTGAAAACGCGCGCTGCTTCATGCCGCCCCAGGACTGGACCAAATGCTCAAGCAAAGCCTGATTGAAGTCTTTGGGCAGTACTCCGCTGGGTGCCTTGTCGTCGGATCTGGCGGAGGCCTCGGTTCGTTTCAGCTCATCGTGCAACGGTCTGACCAGCGGCAGCGTGTTGACACCCAGATAGTCTGAGTAGTTCGCTTGTTTGATCAGATAACTGTACTGCGGTGGCTGGTCGGTCTCCGGATTGATGACCAGTACTGATTTTTCGTCGGCGACGTCATCGATGTCGAGTAGCGGCGTCCAGCGCGATAGGGCGGTGTACACATCGGTCAGTTCGCGTTGCAGCAGTTGGTTGGGTTGGCTGGTGCCGAGCAGAACGGCTGTGAGGTACACCTCCTGAATATTGGAACGCTTGCCCTGCTCGTTCTCTTCGATCGGCGTGGTATGTAAGTTGAGCGTCGAGGCGATCTGGTAGAGCTGGTGAATCTCACGCCACAGGCCGGTTGGTGTGGGAATGTAGAGCTGGTAGGAACGCAGCAAACTCGGGATCAAATCGCTCAGCGTGCGGTGAATAGCCTTGGCCATCAGTGCCTTTTGTTTGATGGTGCCCTGCGCCAGCATATGCTGAACGATGATTTTATAGCCGGTTGCCAGGTGGGTTTGCAGTGCCTGGGCAAGGTTCGCAACTTTGCGTTGCTGATCATCAAGTGCAACGCCCTGGTTCAGGTATTTCTGGTTCAGCGAGTTGCACACGTAATGGATCGGCTCACGCACCATGTCCATCAGTTCCAGGCGTGATGCGTTGCTGATGCGCAGTTGGTTGAATTCGATAACGGCATGATAGAGCTGGCGTGAGGTTTCCCCGATGTTGGCCATCGGCAGTCCCGCTACCCAGGCTTTGAGTTGGCGGGCATTGGGTTCACAGAATGACAGCGTGGTCAGGGTCTGCTGTGGGATATTGAGATAGTGTTTCGGCCTGTAATCCATTCAGTACTCTACCCAGTGTTTTGCCGAAGTATAGTCGTGTTGCCGCTGTGTCAATGTCATTGGTGCTGCGGCTGTGCTTGAAGGCCTGTCAGGTGTTGCCAGGGTGCACATGGAATCGTTCAGTGTTTCAGGCCCTGTATTACGTTAGATTAACGGCCTGTGCGGTCTATGGGAACCAGTTGCCGATAGAAAAATGGCAATTTACGCCCTTTTTTATGACAGTCGATCATGTGATCTGCTTCACATTTCTGCGGCCGGCATTCATTTTAAGCTCCGTTTATCCAGCGCTTGTGGTAATCGCCTGGTACCTCCCGGACCAGGCGCGGCACCAGGTAACCCGGCAATTGAGCTTGCAGTTGCTGCCAAAGACGCCTGGCATTCTCATCGGCCGTATCGAAATGCGCCGCCCCGGCAACCGGATCCAGCACGTGCAGGTAATAGGGCAACACGCCCTGGTTAAACAGGGCATGGCTCAGCGCAACCAGGGTATCGACCTGGTCGTTGATGCCTTTCAATAGCACGGTCTGATTCAGCAGCAGGGTTCCTCTGATACGTAAGGCCGTTAACGCTGGATGCAGCTCACTGTTAAGTTCGCGGGCATGATTGGCGTGTAGCACCATAACGCTGTTCAGTCGGGTTCGATCGAGCAGGTCGAGCAGGCCTGGATCGATGCGGGCGGGAAGCACGATGGGTGTGCGCGTGTGGAAGCGGAGCGTAGTCAGGTGTGGTATCTGTTCCAGCGCCCCGATCAACTCAGCCAGCGCCTTGTTGTCGAGACTCAGCGGATCACCGCCGCTGAGGATAATTTCATGAATGTCGGGTCTCTGGCGCAGGTAGTCGAGCGCCGGTTGCCATTGCCGGGAGGTGAGCCGGTTGTCAGCGTAGGGGAAATGTTGCCGGAAGCAATACCGGCAATGTACGGCGCAGGCCTGGGTTGTGATCAGCAGAGCCCGGCCGGGGTATTTGTGCACCAGACCGGGCACCGGGTTGTGCTGTTTTTCCTGCAGCGGGTCGTCGCTAAAACCGGCATTGGGTTGCCGTTCGATGCGCTGGGGCAGCACTTGCAGCAGTAGCGGGTCGTTGGGGTCGCCCGGGGTCATGCGGCGAATGTAGGATAGCGGCACCCGTATCGGGAAATGCGGCTCCAGATCGGCCCGGGCGGCGATTGGGTGTTCGCTCAGGTTCACCAGCCGCAGTAACTCGGGCACGGAGCGGACCGCCTCTTTCAGTTGTTGTTGCCAAGGTGTGGACCAGGAATCGTAATAGCCGGTGCTGGAAATGATCCGGGGGGAGTCCACACTTGAGCCAAACTCAGTTAACATAGCGCCTCTTTGAACAGTGCACTTAGCAGGAAAAGGTTAATGGCCACATATTCTACCAGTGAATTCAAAAGCGGTCTGAAGGTTCTTCTTGAAGGCGACCCTTGCGCGATCGTTGAGAACGAATTCGTAAAACCCGGTAAAGGTCAGGCCTTTAGTCGGGTCCGTTTGAGAAACCTGAAGACCGGTCGGGTCTGGGAACGTACCTTCAAGTCCGGTGAATCCATCGAGGCCGCCGATGTCATGGACATCGATATGGAGTACCTCTACAGCGATGGCGAGTTCTGGCACTTTATGAAGACCGATGGTTCCTTCGAGCAGTTGCCAGCCGATGAAGCGGCGGTCGGCGACACCAAAGACTGGCTGAAAGAGCAGGAGCAGTACGTTGTCTGCCTGTTCAACGGCACGCCTATTTCGGTGTCACCGCCGAACCACATCGAGCTGGAAATTGTTGAAACCGACCCGGGCCTCAAAGGCGACACTGCCACGGGTGGTTCCAAGCCTGCCACTCTGGCGACCGGCGCTGTGGTAAAGGTACCTCTGTTCATCAACCAGGGTGAAATCATCCGGGTCGACACCCGGACACGCGAATACATTAGCCGCGCCAAGCAGTAAAACAGGATGCTGGCTCATTGTAACTCAAGTTACGGAGTTGGAGTCGGCCTGGTGGTAATGGTCCGCATCGGTTACCGGGGGTGTCCCTGCGGGGTCGGCGTGAATCCATCCATGGAGCCTAGACCGCAGCATCCCTGCTGCGGACTTCCCCGCAGGGACACCCCCGGCAGCCGCCGCTGGTCACCTCGGCTAACTCCGAAACTTAAGATCGCAAAACCGCCTTTCTGGCGGTTTTTTGGTTTTAGTGCGACACGAGACGCGTTTCAAAGGTGAAATCATGACTGAATGGGCTCCAACAGCAGATATCGAGACCCTGCATCGTCGGGCCATGCTGATGGCGGCGATTCGGCAATTCTTCGCTGAGCGCCGGGTGCTGGAGGTGGATACGCCGGTGCTGTCAGCCGTTGGTGTGACCGATGTGCATGTTCACAATCTGCGCACGGCGGACGGCGGGTTTCTGCTGACCTCCCCCGAGTACCCTATGAAGCGACTGCTGGCTGCCGGCATGGGTGATTGTTATCAATTGGGCCATGTGTTCCGGGCTGACGAGAGCGGGGCGCGGCACAACCGCGAGTTTACGCTGCTGGAATGGTATCGGCTGGGCTGGGATCACCATCAACTGATGCAGGAAGTGACGGCTTTGTGCGAGTGGGTGCATCGTGCCGCCGGAGGTTCGGGCACGCTGGCGTCGAGGTTATTGAGTTACCAGGTGGCGTTCGCAAGTGCCGGGCTTCCGGACCCGCATCGGGTGTCTCTGCAGGAGCTGCGGCAGGTAACGGCGCTGCAGCTGAGTGCTGATACAGCTGAGTGGGGTCGGGATGCCTGCCTGGATGCCCTGATGGCCCTGGTGGTCGAGCCGGGCTTGCCGCCTGAGCAATTGACCTTTGTGATTGACTACCCGTCCAGTCAGGCTGCGCTGGCGCGTACGCACACCCGCGAGGGTATCGAATTGGGTCACCGGTTTGAGTTGTACTGGCAGGGTATGGAGTTGGCGAACGGCTATTGGGAGCTGACTGACTCTGACGAACAGCGGCGGCGTTTTGAGCAGGACGCGCTGCTGAGGCAATCACAGGGTTTGCCTGATCCCGGGGTTGATGAGCGTTTGCTGGCGGCGATGCGGGCCGGTTTGCCGGAGTGCGCGGGGGTGGCGCTGGGTGTGGACCGTTTGTTGATGGTGGTGCTGGGGAAAGCCCATATTCGGGAGGTATTGCCGTTCGATGCCGACCGGGCCTGAGCCCGGTGGACGAGACTGAGTCGTAAGCCGAGGTCAGTTTTTGGTTTTGTTCACCAGCATTTCCAGTTTCCGCTTCATGCGGTCTTCAGGCGGCAACGAATCTTCAGGGTTGGCAACTTCCGGAGCTGCTTGTGCCTTGGCCGGCGCGGCGCGATTGTCTTTGCGCGGCTTGTTCGGGCGCGGCCCTCTGGGCTTGCTAGCCGTTTCGGGTTTGTCGCCATCTGCACGTGGCTTACGGTTCGCCGCCGGTGGGCGCTGTTTGGCCCGTTCTGCCCGACGCTTTTCAATGGCGTCGAACTTTTCTTTGGCATGCGCAGCGTCTTCGGCGCTGACTTGTCCAGCCGGAGTTCCGTCGATAGTAACCCGGTCGACCCCTTCCAGCATGCAGGCGTAATAACTGCGTAACCGAACATAGACGTTCAGAGCCCGGCGAATCCGGGTCTTCGACAACTTGCCGTCTTCAGCCAGGGCTTCGTGGATACCAATTTTCAGCGGCTTGGGCTTGCGCGGATTAAACGCTTCAGGATACAGCTCGCAGAGCTCATCCATGGCCTTCCGGTTGGCGTCGAATTCTTTTTTACGCTGGGCATCGGTTTTGCGTTTGGCCGGCGCCTGGGCTGTTTCGGTGTCTGTTGCGTTGTGTTCGGTCATTATGGATCCGGCAAATTCGTTGAGCGGCGCAGGATACCCCGTTAAACCGGTTTTGAAAACCCGGATTTGGGGTTACTGCGACGACAGATTGTTTACGGTGGTTTCTGGGTCAGGTGGCAGAATGCGTGCTGGCCACCGGGTAGGCCTATCCGGGGTCGGCGTAAACCCGTCCATGGGGCCTAGACTGCAGCATCCATGCTGCAGACTACCCCGGATAGGCCTACCC
>NZ_JBBECH010000081.1:0-66919 GCF_040881935.1 Saccharospirillum sp.
TGGCGGAACGGACGAGACTCGAACTCGCGACCCCCGGCGTGACAGGCCGGTATTCTAACCAACTGAACTACCGCTCCACGGTATTGGTGGGTGTGAACGGGATCGAACCGCTGACCCTCGCCTTGTAAGGGCGATGCTCTCCCAGCTGAGCTACACACCCACACCAAACGGATACAAAGCCTCCCGGCTATACTCTTGGCTGATGTACCCAAGGCACTTCGTGCCCCAGCTGCACCCTGCGGGCATAAAAGCTACACACCCACACCAAACGGATACAAAGCCTCCCGGCCCCTCTCCAAGACCACTATGTGAACCTCGAAAGTGGAGCGCATTTTAGCGATTTTCCCAATTAAGTCAAACGTTTAGCGCAGATTATTTTACCAGGAACAGGACCATGGCAGGCCAGTAGGTAATCAGCAGCACGACACCCATCAGCACCAACATCATCGGCAGAGTGGCTACATACAGCTCGGTAATGGAGCGTTTAAACCGATAACTGGCAATAAAAAGGTTCATGCCGACCGGCGGAGTAAAGTACCCGATCTGCATGTTGGCGACGAATATTATGCCCAGATGAATGGGGTCGATTCCGTATTCCAGTGCGACCGGCAGAATCAGCGGAACGATGATGATCAGCGCCGCGAAAATATCCAGAACGGCGCCCAACGCCAGTAAACCGACGTTTAAACACAGCAAAAACACCCATCGACTGTCGATGTGCGTGCTGACCCAGTCGAACACCTGTGCCGGCACTTGCAGATCAATCAGCAGGTTGGTAAAGGCCAGTGAGACACCCAGTATCAGCAAGATTCCACCCACCATTTTCATCGATTCCGCCGCCACAGCCGGTAAGCGACGCAATGGTATTTCCCGGTAAATAGCCACTTCAATGATCAACACATAAAGGGCGGTGATGGCGGCTATATCAGAAACCACCAGCCAACCACTGAACATGCCACCAATAACGATAGCCGGGATACCCAGTTCCCACTTTGATTCCCATACCGCGCTGCCCAGTTCCCGCAGATTAAACGGCGTCAGCGGCACTGGCTGATGACGCTGCTGCCACAAGCCGAGTAGCCAAAGTGATATGATCATAATGAGCGCGGGAATGAACCCGGCCAGAAACAGGGATTGAATATCGACGCCCTGCACATCCATTTGCTGAGCCACGATGCCATAAAGAATCAATGGGATGGCGGGCGGTAACAGCAACCCCAGACTGCCTGACGTAGTAATCAGCCCCAGGGCAAAACGCTCGGTGTAACCCGCCTGAGTCAGTGCTGGCAACAACAAGGCCCCCAGCGCAACAATGGTGACCCCGGAGCCACCGGTTAACATAGTAAAAAAGGCGCAGGCCAACAGCGCAATCAGAATCATGCCGCCAGGCAGCCAGCCCATCGCCGCACGGGAAACCCGAACCAGGCGTTCAGCCGTGCGCGATTCACTGAGCAGGAAGCCGGCAAAGGCGAACAAGGGCAAGGCCATCAGCAAGGTGTTTTCAGTCAACCGGTACAGTTCGATGGGCAGCACCATCAAATCGATACCGCTAACCCAGAAACCCCAGGCGGCCGCGGCCAGTATAATCACAAAGAGAGGCGTGCCCAGAGCGGCGATCAGGGCCAATAACGCGGAAACAAGAGCATTCATATCGCGGGTTTCACCGGTGGTTTAACGGTATTCAGGCCAAAGCGGAAACACATCCAGGCGAAGCCCAGCGGCATGATGATTTCAAATGGCCAGACCGGCAGGCCCGAAAAGGTGGTGCCGCCAAATTGCCACTCATCCAGCACAAAGCGGGTGGAGTGCCACGCCATCAGGCCAGTGACCAGGGCAGCAAACGCCTGCGCCAGGGCACTCACCAGCCGAGCCAGGCGCGGCTTCAGGTAATGGCCCAGGGCGTCGATGGCGATGTGTTCGCCGGTTCGGGTGGCGACCATGGCACCTAACAAAGCCAGCCAGAGCACCAGCAAGCGGGTAAACGGGTCGATCCAGTACCAACTGGTGTCCGCCAGGTTGCGCAGACCAATCTGCAACACACTCAGAGTGATCATTGTCAGTAATATCGCCGCCAGCAGCACACGTTCAACCGTGGCCATCCAACGGTCCAGCAGACGCCAATAGCTCACAGGGTGTCTCGGTGCGCGGTCAGAATAGCGTCCACCTTTTGGTAGATGTCGGCCGAGAACTGATCACGCTCGATCAGCAGTCGGGTCGCCGCCTCTGATTCTGCCTCCAGCGCTGTCCGGTTCGCTTCACCCGGCTCCACGATGTCGATACCCAGAGTTTCCAGTGCCGCGAAAGAGCGCAGGTTGTCCTGGCGCGTCTGTTGGTCGATGCTGGCGCTGGCGTTACGGAACTCAGCCTCGACAATCGCCTGATCGGCTGGCGACAGCTTACCGAAAGCACGCTCCGACAAGGCCAGTACGCCGTAGGTGTACATGAACGGGGCGTCCGTCAGGTAGTCTACGCGGCTGTACCATTGCAGCGTAATGGCACCAACGGGCGGTGCAACGATGGCATCAATTGCCCCGGTTTGCAGCGCCGTCAGCACATCACCGATATTCAGCACAATCGGGTTGATGCCAAAGGCCCGGGCAATTTGTTCGGAAAAGGGGTCGTTGGCGGGTAACCAGAGTTTCTGCGCCTTTAAACTGTCCATGGAGGTGATCGGTTGCTGGCTCATGCCATAGGCAAAACCGGCCTCTATCAGACCAAAGGTTTGCCAGCCGCCGTCGGCAAAGCCCTGCTCTATATCGGCATCCAGCTGAGCTCTAACCGCATCGACCTCCTGATAATCCCGAAACAACAAAGGCGCATTGAGCACCTGGGAGTCGCGAAAGTCGTTCGCAAGTGCGCCACTTTGCACAAAAGCGCCGTGCAACTGACCGATCCGAATCTTGCGTTGAACGGCCCGGTCGTCCCCCATCACCCCACCAGGGTAATAGCGAATGTCGACGCGACCATCAGTTTGCGTCTTGATGGCCTGCCCGGCCCGGCGCAATTCATTCAACACCGCATTACCGTCGGGATACTGAGTGGAGATCTTCAGCTCTTCAGCCTGCGTCATCACCGCGGTGACGGCCAGAATGACGGCTAGAGTCATCTTGCGAATTGGTGTCATGGAGTCCTCACTGGGGTGTTCCCACCCTCAAAAATAATCATCGGCGCTGGCCAGAAGTCGCTCGGCCTGCTGTTGGGCGTATCGATTCTGCAGAGTCAGGCCTTCAACATACGGATCGCGGCTTAACACATCCTGAAGCAGCCGGTCATGGAGCTCCCGGTCAAAGACCAGGCGGGCAAACTGGGAGGCATAATACACCTGAATAATCAGATTCTGGCCATCGGCTGCCGCCAGTGCCTGCTCATAGTAAGCCTGAGCGACATCGGGCTTGCCACCCAGGCTGGGCGGCAGGATGCTGTTCATCACCCCAAGATACAACAGCGCTGTGCCCCGTTCGTAACCGGGTTCGATAGCAACGGTGCGCTCGAGCACCGCCTGGGCCTGGCCTAGCTGGGCTACCGCCAGCCAGTCATCACTGTTGTTTTGGATGTAACTGGCCCAGGCAGTACCCAGGGTGTAAAGGTAGGGTAAGTCATCAGGGTCGTCCCATTGTGCCAGGGCCTCTTCAATCTGATCCGGCTTCACCTCCCTTAGATTGCAGGCGCTGTCATCGTAGGTGCAGAAAGCCGAAAAAGCATAGTCAAGCGCCTTTGCCGACATGGTACGGCGTCGTTCAACCTTTTCTGGTGCAATAAAAACCCCAGCGTAGGCACTGTTCAGGGACGCCGCTGTCAGCTGCAATTGTTCGCTGTTGGGGTACGTCTCGACCATCGCATCAATCATCAGCAGGTAACTGGGCAGCCCGTCCTCAACGGTTTGTAAATCATCGCTATTAAGGATCGCGCTGGAGAGATTTTCAGGGAGCTTGAGAGTAGCGCAGCCGCTCAGCACAATGCCAGTCAATAACAGGCAGACGCACTTGAACACCCTACTTTGAATCCCGCTAAAGCTGAAAACATGCATTGATAATACTCCCTGGTCATGAAACGAGTGAATGAAGAAAGCGCCCCTGATTCAGAGCCTCCCTATCGGTTTAACTTTTTCACGGTCCCGGTTCAGCGGGTACAGTACATAGTCAGACCAGAAAGCTTCCAGCGAGAAACGCTCCAGAACCCGGCGGTTATGATACTCCTTACGCGCCTTTTGTTCGTCATACCCCTGATAGTTAAGAGTTTGCAGGCACGAAGAACACACGGTCGAGGTAGCTTCAAAAGCACGCATACTGGTTCCTGCCCGGTACTGGTCCCGGTCGGGAAAGCGGTCGCACTGCGCGAGGTGAAGTACCCCCTCGTCAATAATCGCCACACGGGAATTCTTGTAACACAGGCAATAATCGAGCAGACGACTCAACAACGATCGGGGTAGCGGCAACCCCTGTCGCGCCAACACGGAGCGCTCCTCTCCCGTCAAATGCCGGCTTGGATCGAACAGCTCAAATTGCCCGAACTGGTCCGTCCCCATGCGTTCCCGCATCTGGTTGAACGGCGCAAATTCCAGGAAATCATATAACTCCACGTTACAAATCCTGCTCTTCAAGCATGGCGGCTATCCGGCTTTCGGCATCGGTACGCAGACGAAACTCAACACGCCGCGAACGCTCACCATCTTCTTCACCGGTACTGTCCACTATTGGCTTGGAGGAAGACAATCCATTCGCCGTCATGTGTTCCTTCAGCCAGTTACGCTGGTTACTAACTGCAGGTAAATTCAGCACGTAGGCCAAGGTTGAGCGGGTACGTTCCTGGCTCAAGCCCATATTCAGGATGTAAGCCTCATCTTCCGTTTGCCCGAGCCAGCCACTGGAGGTGTGACCCTCTATCCGCACCTCGGCTATATCCTCACGGTAGGCGTCTGAGGTGATGATGCGCATATAACGCGGGAAAAACTCGGCGAGAATGGATTCAAACGCCAGACTCAGGTCACTCTCTCCTCGCCCGAAAATCAATGATTCTCGGTTAAACCGTATGCTCAAATCCGGATTAACCTCGGCACCCCAGCGCTCCAGGTCCGGCTCAAACTCTTCCAGTAAATCCTGATACAGCTGGGTGCGCAACCGATCGTAGAGTACCGCGACTTCACTGATTTTATTGCGTTCAATTTCAGCATCAACCATAAATACGATGGCCACCAGCAAGAAGACCATCATCAGGCCCGCCATCAGGTCACTAACAGAGACCCAATGCTCTTCCTGCTCGATATGCTCGGCATCATCTCTCATTTCGATTGATCGGCCAGCCTTACCAGGTCATGCAACTTGTCGGTCAAGGGGGTGTAATCGTTAACAAACTTTTCAGACAAGGCGGTCAGCTGATAGCCAAACGACTTCATGGCCCGGTTCAACTCGCTTTCCAGTGCCTGGTCCATCTGTTTCATTTGCTTGTCGTTACGTTCCAGCAATTGGGTCAGCTGAGTGCCCATATTCTGCTGGGCACGTTCAGTGCCCTCCATCAAAACGTCACTGACGTTTTTGACGGTATCGCGAATATCAGTGGCGGAACCCTCCAGCAAGGTTCTCATCTGCTGCCCCTGGGTCTCGACCAACTGCTGCATGCCTTCCGTCAGCTGTAATATCCGGGACTCCAGTTGCGGCAGCCCCTGCTGTGCGTCAACAACCAGATTGGAGAAGGTCGACAAGTACTCCCGCAGATGTTTACTCTGAGTCTGCAGCGTCGACAGCAGCGCCTCCATGTCTTCAGCGACACTGGTGAAAGAACGGGTTTGCTGAATCAACCGCTCGAACGACTCCGCCCCCAGCCTGGCACTCTCAGCACTTTGACGATTACTCGCGACCAGCGCTTCTATGGCTTCACGGTGCTCTTTTTGCCAGCTAATCATCTGCCCGACAGCCTGGTTCAACTGCCGAAAATTCTCGCCATACTGCTCTTCAATGCGCGTATTGAATTCACGCATAACATGGCCGATAGCCTGCTGCAGCGCTTGCTGGTTTGCCTCGGTCATATCCGCCTGGTAGTTGCGAATGGTGGCTTCCAACTGTTTGTGCTGCACCATCCGGGCATCATGTTGCTGCTTCAGCAGCGAACTGACCGGTTCGGCGTCTTCTGTTGCCAGGTGATTCGAGATCCGCTCCAGGTGCCAGGCCAGGTCATCCATGGTAGCGGTTTGTTTCGCTTCACGGTGAGCGCGCACGCGCATGCTGGCCACCGCATAGCGGAACTTGATGGTCAGAGCCCCCAGTAAACCGGCGATAGAAGTCCAGAACGCAGTTTTCAGGCCTTCCAGCAGTGCCGGAACACTGGACTGGATCGAACCGGTATCAAATTCATTCAGGCCGAGCGCCACACCGAGAAAAGTGCCGAAAATACCAATACTGGTAAGAATACTGGGGGTGTAGTTGGCGGTATGGGCGGAGTACACCGGGCCGTGAAAATACAGTAGCAATACGCCAATCACACCGATGAACACCCAGGTCAGGGTCGAAAATGACGCCATTATTTCCATGCCATACCTATACCGAAGAAAGCGATTGGCAGTATGCCACCGGCTGGCGTTCGCCTCAAAGGCTGAATGTCACCCGAGGGAGACTGGTAACAAGTATCAAAAAAGGCGGCCCGTGGCCGCCTTTTACAGTGAGCAGACAGGTCAGCCCAGGTAACTGAGCAGCACGCCCGCCGCTACCGCAGAACCCACTACACCGGCCACGTTCGGACCCATGGCATGCATCAACAGGAAGTTCTGGTTGTTGTTTTCCAGACCCACCTTGTTGGACACCCGGGCGGCCATCGGCACCGCTGAAACCCCGGCAGAGCCGATCAGGGGGTTGATCGGTGTCTTACTCATCAGGTTCATCAGCTTGGCCATCAGAACACCAGTGGCCGTGCCTACGCAGAAGGCTGCCAGGCCAAGAACCAGGATGCCCAATGTTTCCACGTTCAGGAAGGCATCTGCGCCCAGCTTTGAGCCCACTGCCAGCCCCAGAAAGATGGTGACAATATTCATCAGAGCGTTCTGAGATGTATCGCTCAGTCGCTCTACGACACCACTTTCTTTCATCAGGTTGCCAAAACAGAACATTCCGAGCAGCGGCGCCGCTGACGGCAGGAACATGGCCACTACAACCAGCACCATTAACGGGAAGATGATTTTCTCGCGCTTACTCACTACCCGCAACTGGGTCATGGTGATCTGGCGTTCTGTCTTGGTGGTCAGCGCCCGCATAATGGGCGGCTGAATCAGCGGTACCAGGGCCATATAGCTGTAGGCGGCAACGGCGATGGCACCCAGCAGATCCGGTGCCAGTCGGCTGGCCACGAAGATGGACGTTGGCCCATCCGCTCCGCCGATAATGCCAATGGCCGCGGCGTCTGCGAGCGAGAAATCCATCCAGCCCATCGACGACATCCAGACAGCACCGATGATGGTACCAAAGATGCCAAACTGAGCCGCAGCTCCCAAAAACAGGGTTTTCGGGTTCGCCAGCATGGGGCCGAAATCCGTCATCGCGCCCACGCCCATAAATATGAGCAACGGAAACACCCCACTCTCGATGCCCACGCTGTAAACGTAATACAGCAAGCCGCCAGCCGCTTCCAGGTGCCCATCGGCGGCATAGATGGGTTCAGCATACATCCCAGCTCCGGGAATGTTCACCAGAATGGCACCAAATCCGATCGGCAACAGCAACAAAGGTTCAAACCTTTTGTTGATGGCCAGGTACAGCAGCAGCAGCCCGACAATGATCATCGTCAACTGGCCCAGGGTCAGGTTGGCGAGCCCTGACTGCCCCAATAATATATTGAGCTTATCCATTCGTTATTCCCTCACAACGTCAGCAGGGTATCGCCAACGGACACCGAGTCGCCTTCTTTCACCTGGATGGTGCCCACCGTGCCAGCCTGGGGAGCGCTGACTTCAGTTTCCATTTTCATGGCTTCCAGAATCATCACAACCTGCCCTTCTTCAACGGTATCGCCCGGCTCCACCAGGATTTTGAAGATGTTGCCTGCCAGCGGCGCCGGCACTTCGGTGCCACTCTCTGCGGGCGCTGCTGGTGCTGTGACTTCACCGCCTTCGCTGATGTCCGTGTTATAAGTTTTGCCGTTGATGGACACGCTGACACCACCGGTCGCATCAACCTGAGCAACGTAGGACTTGCCATTGATTGCCACGGTGTAAGTCGCCGCTTCGGCCTTGCCAGCCTTGGCTGGCGTGGCAGAAGAAGCCGCAGTAGGCACCGGCTCGAATGCATCCGCATTGCCGCGATTCTGCAGGAACTTCAACCCGATCTGCGGGAACAGGGCGTAAGTCAGAACGTCATCTACCGTATCCTGAGCCAGTTTGATGTCTTTTTCTTTGGCAATCTGTTCAAGCTCGGCGGTCAGCTTGTCCATTTCATCGTCAATCATATCGGCCGGGCGGCACGTTATGGCTTCGCCACCGTTCAGTACCTTGGCCTGCAACTCGCGGTCGAACGGTGCCGGTGCGGAACCGTACTCGCCCTTGAGGATAGCCTGGGTTTCTTTGGAAATGGATTTGTAACGTTCACCGGTTAATACGTTCAGCACGGCCTGGGTGCCGACAATCTGGGACGTTGGGGTGACCAGCGGAATGTATCCCAAATCTTTGCGAACTTTGGGAATCTCATCCAGAACGGCATCGAACTTGTCGCCGGCGCCCTGCTCTTTCAACTGGCTTTCCATATTGGTCAGCATGCCACCTGGCACCTGGGCCACCAGAATGCGCGAATCAACACCACGTAGCTGACCTTCAAAGGCAGCATACTTCTTGCGGACTGTCCGGAAATAGGCGGCAACTTCTTCCAGCTTGAGCAGATCGAAGCCGGGATCACGATCGGTACCCTGCAACGCGGAGACGATGGACTCCGTGGGCGAGTGCCCATAGGTCATCGACATGGAAGAAATGGCAGTATCGACATGATCAATACCGGCCTCAATGGCTTTCAACAGAGTCATGGATGACAACCCGGCGGTGGCGTGGCAATGCAGGCTGATTGGGATGTCCAGGGCCGCTTTCAATTTGGTGACCAGCTCAAACGCACCATAGGGGGTAAGGATGCCTGACATGTCCTTAATCGCCAGCGAGTCAGCGCCCATGTCTTCCACTTCCCGGGCCAGTTGCACCCAGTTTTCCGTGTTGTGCACCGGGCTGGTGGTGTAGGAGATGGTTCCCTGAGCGTGAGCCCCGTTGGCCTTAACCGCCGCCATGGCACGCTGCAGATTACGCGGGTCGTTCATGGCGTCGAACACCCGAAACACATCAACACCGTTAGTGACTGCACGTTCGACGAAGCGATCGACCACGTCGTCCGCATAATGGCGGTAGCCGAGCAGATTCTGACCCCGCAATAACATTTGCTGACGGGTATTCGGCATGGCTTTTTTCAGCTCGCGAATACGATCCCAGGGATCTTCACCCAGATACCGAATACAGGCGTCGAACGTCGCGCCACCCCAGGACTCCAGGGACCAGTAGCCGATGTTATCGAGTTTTTCGCAAATGGGCAGCATGTCATCGATGCGCAGCCGGGTTGCGAACAGCGACTGATGAGCATCGCGCAGTACGACATCGGTCAGCTTAATTGGATTCTTGTTAGCACTCATGGCAATCGCCCTTAGCGTTCAGTAAAATGGGTTGGCAATGGTCAGTGGCCGTGAACGGCCTTAACAGCGGCGGCAACCGCCGCCAGTTCAGACAAATCCTCTGCAGCGGAAGACCGCTTCTTGCGCTTGGGTTCCGGTTCAGGCATGCCGAAAAACCGGTTGATGATCCGGGACATTAGCGTGGTACCGATCACCAGGATGGTCAGGAATACGAACACGGTACCCATGCCCATGATCAGGAGCGCAAAACCTTCATTTAACAAATCGGACATTGGAGGATCCTTAATGTTGGCCGGCTTTCGAGTTACCTTTCAGGCAAACGTTGCAACGGTGCGTTCAGCACTGTAGTCGGGGCCAGAAATTAGTCTCTGAATAATTGTTTTCGGCTGTTTCTGCCGGGGGCAGCACAGCGCCGAGCGACGGTAGAGTACCCTAAACCCGAGAATTGGCGCAACAGACGCAGGTTCGGCAACTTTCGCAACAAACTGTTGCAATATACTGAATTGACAGGGTTTTTTAACCTTGATTCGACCTTGGTCTCAGGTAGACTTCGCGCCTGCTTTTCAGCCAACTCGTGCATCAAACCGATGTCAACCCTCAACCATTGTGAGACTGCAATGCGCCTGATTCTGGCCCCAATGGAAGGGCTTGCCGATGTCTACCTGCGCCGCCTGATCACCGCTCAAGGCGGCTTTGACCGCGTGGTTTCCGAATTCGTTCGCGTGGTTGATCAGCTGTTGCCGGAAAGTGTTTTTTACAACGTCTGCCCGGAACTTCTTCAGGGAGGCCGAACGGACAGCGGAACCCCGGTTCGGGTTCAACTACTGGGTAACCATCTTGAAGCACTAGCGGCCAATGCCTGGCGCGCCATTGACCTGGGGTCGGACGGCATCGACCTGAATTTCGGATGCCCCAGCAAGACGGTCAATCGCAGCCAGGGCGGCGCCGTGTTATTACGCGAGCCCGACACCCTGTTTCAGGTCGTCAAAGCAGTCCGCGAAGCCCTTCCCGCCCCTATTGTCGTTTCAGCCAAGATGCGCCTGGGCTACGACGATACCGAGTTGATGCTGGACAACGCTCGTGCCATAGAAGAGGCTGGCGCCACCGAACTGACGGTTCACGCCCGAACCCGGGCACAGGGGTATGCACCTCCGGCTCACTGGCACGAACTGGCCCGGATCCGCTCCGCCATATCAATACCACTAATCGCCAACGGCGATGTCTGGACTCCGGCGGATTACCACAGCTGCAGTCAGACAGCAGGCACCGCAGACATTATGCTGGGGCGAGGGGCCATCCGGCACCCGGATTTGGCCCGGCGCATCCGCCAAAACGCCGAGACGCCCATGGGCTGGCCACTATTATCGCAATTGATCTCTCAATTCTGGAGCGAAGTGCGCGCGGATATGCCGGAGAAGTATTGCGCGGGCCGATTAAAGCAGTGGCTCAACCACCTGAGAGTGGCCCACCCGGGGGCTGAACAATTATGGCAAGGCGTACGGGCTGAGCGCTCGACCCAGGCGCTGGATGCGCTGATTCGCGCAATGGAAGCTGATACCGCATAAGACCTGTCAAACCAACCACAGTAGTACAGCGCACTGACGCGATCAGAAGCAGCCAAAAGTCGGACTCGGGGAATTAATTGAAGTTAGCGATTTGGCTTGAAATAACAGAACATCGGGAAGAACAGGGAAATGGCGCGCCCGGCACGATTCGAACGTGCGACCGCCTGGTTCGTAGCCAGGTACTCTATCCAGCTGAGCTACGGGCGCGTACAACACCGGATTTTTTACCTCGTCGGTTACGAGGGATCTTTTACCAGGAACAATGCCGCGTATTCCCTGGAACTGTCTTCTGGCGTCTATCACGGAACGAGTGCTTCCGGATATCAGCAAAAATGGCGCGCCCGGCACGATTCGAACGTGCGACCGCCTGGTTCGTAGCCAGGTACTCTATCCAGCTGAGCTACGGGCGCGTAACTTGGCGAAACCGTCTCTGTTTTCGCCTTGCCTTCCCAATTAACGCTTCAAGTTTAACTACCCTGAAACCTACCGGAAAACAATGGCGGAGAGAGAGGGATTCGAACCCTCGATAGGATTTCTCCTATACACCCTTAGCAGGGGTGCGCCTTCAGCCACTCGGCCATCTCTCCAAACAACGGCGCGCATGTTATCATGTTTTTCGCAAAAGAAAAGGAAAAACTTCAATAAAATGAAGCGATTAGCTCCATTTCATCAACATGCTCCGGCCCTGGCTGACTACAGATCATCCTCACCTTCAGGATGACCCATCTCGCGCTGAATACGCTGATAGATTTCCTCACGGTGTACAGCAACGTCCTTGGGGGCATTCACACCAATACGAACCTGATTACCCTTGACCCCCAACACAGTCACAGTGACTTCATCACCGATCATGAGTGTTTCACCTACGCGGCGCGTCAAAATAAGCATTTAAACTCTCCTAAAATGTTCTGGACACTTCCAGTATCCAGCTCCTGTCTGTGCATTTTGCTACTGGTGGCCCAATCCTGGGGACCAACATCCTTTTAACAAACACACAGTAGAGTATTGACCACATACATTAAAAATAAAGCCAGATTGCGCACATTTTCTGCAATAACCCGACTTTACCCACACATAGTAGCCTGTCACTCCGGGCAGTGGAGTGCAGACCCTGACTATCGAAACCGATGGACGACCGGTTTAACGATTCTGTTCACGCGCATCCAGCTCAAAGGCTGAATGGAGCGCCCGCACGGCAAGTTCAAGGTAGCGCTCGGCAATAACCACGGCGACCTTGATCTCAGACGTTGAAATCATCTGGATATTGATGTTTTCAGCCGCCAGTGTGTCGAACATTTTGGATGCCACTCCGGCATGGGAGCGCATGCCAACCCCAACGATCGACACCTTGGCAATGTTGGCATCACCCCGGACTTCACGAGCGCCCAGATCGTTACCAACTTCATTCAATACCTTCTTCACCCGCTCAAAATCGTTGCGATGAACAGTAAAAGTGAAGTCTGTGGTATTATCGTCCGCCACGTTCTGGACAATCATATCCACTTCAATGTTTGCGGCACTGACCGGGCCCAGAATGCGACTGGCGACACCGGGAATGTCCGGTACGCCCAGGACGGTCAATTTAGCTTCATCGCGGTTAAAGGCAATGCCTGAAATCACCGGCTGTTCCATTGGCTGTTCTTCCTCCAGCGTGATCAAAGTGCCCGGACCATCGACGAAACTCGACAATACCCGCAGCGGAACGTTGTACTTGCCAGCAAATTCAACCGAACGGATCTGTAGCACTTTAGATCCCTGGCTGGCCATTTCCAGCATTTCTTCGAAGGTGATCTTGTCGAGTCGACGGGCGCTGTCGACCACTCGGGGGTCAGTGGTATAGACGCCATCGACATCGGTATAAATCTGGCACTCGTCGGCCTTTAACGAAGCCGCCAGCGCCACCGCCGTAGTATCGGAGCCGCCACGACCCAGTGTCGTCGTATTACCCAGCTCATCGACACCCTGGAAACCGGCAACGACCACGACCCGCCCGGTCTTCAGATCATTCTGTATCGCTTCGACATCGATGTGCTTAATGCGCGCCTTGGTGTGCGCGCTGTCAGTGACAATACGCACCTGATCACCGGTGTAGGACCGGGCCGAACAGCCACGTTTCTGCAACGCCATACACAACAGGGCAATGGTAACCTGCTCACCGGTCGAGACCAGAACATCCATTTCCCGTGGGTTGGGCTGATCGGTAATGTCTGCCGCCAGCGACAGCAGACGATTGGTCTCACCACTCATGGCAGACACCACCACAACGACATCGTGGCCATTATCGCAAAATGATTTCACTTTATCAGCGACATGTTCAATCCGGTCGGTCGTGCCAACCGAAGTACCACCGTATTTTTGAACGTACAGAGCCATGGGACCCGTTCCGAAACATTAGCTGTGTTAAACAGGATAAACCGCACCCTGCCCCTATTACCGGCTTCCAGGGCAAACTGCTCCCGCAAGCCGGTGGTTGTTGTACTTTGTCAGATCAGGCGTTCAGTAACCCAGGGCACCACGGTAGCCAGCGCGGCTGCCAGGTGTTCGGGCTGATTGCCACCGGCCATGGCCATATCCGGTTTGCCGCCACCTTTACCGCCGACCTGACCGGCAACGTGATTCACCAGATCACCCGCCTTGATCTTGCCGAGGGTGTCTTTGGTCACACCGGCAGCAATCTGGACTTTGGCACCGTCTTTGACCGCCAACACGATAACGGCCGAACCCAGCTTGTCCTTGAGCTGATCCATGGTGGAACGCAGGGTTTTCGCATCAGCCCCATCCAACTCAGCTGACAACACTCTGACACCATTGATGGTCTCGGCGCTGGCCGCCAAATCGCTGCCCGCAGCAGAAGCCAGCTTGTTGCTCGCCTGCTCAAGATGTTTCTCAAGCTCACGAATGCGCTGCTGCGCCTGCTGAGTACGGTCGATCAACTGATCCGGAGCGCACTTGAGCGTCGCGGCCAGTTGCTGTAACAAAGCATCCTGCTGCTGCATGCTGGCCAGCGCATAAGGGCCGGTAACCGCCTCGATGCGACGCACACCGGAAGCAATGCCACTTTCAGAGACAATGCGAAACAAGCCAATATCGCCAGTGCGGCTGACGTGTGTACCGCCACACAACTCCATGGAGAAGCCTTCGGTACCCATGCTCAGCACCCGAACTTCGTTATCGTACTTCTCACCAAACAGGGCCATCGCACCCGCTGCCTTGGCCGCTTCAATGCTCATCAACTCGGTCTGTACCGGCGTGTTAGCCAGGATTTGCTCGTTGACCCGCTGTTCAATAGCGGTGATCTGCTCGGCGGTCACTGGCTCCAGGTTGGAAAAGTCGAATCGCAGCTTATCGAACGTGACCAGCGAGCCTTTTTGCTGAACGTGCTCACCCAAAATCTCGCGCAAAGCGGCATGCAACAGATGAGTTGCACTGTGGTGGCGGGCAGTATTACTGCGCTCCTCGCGGGCCACGGTGCCCTGCAAACGATCACCTACACTGACATTACCTTGCAGAATCTCTGCGTGATGCAAATGATGACCTTGAAGTTTGGTGCATTCGTTGACGGTAATGACCACACCCTCAGCGCTGAGCTGGCCGTGATCCCCCGCTTGCCCACCGGACTCGCCATAAAAGGGTGTCTGATCCAGGATCACGATGCCCGTTTCTCCAGCCTCCAACTGCTCAACCGCTTCGTTGTTCCGCAGCAGAGCTACAACCTGGCCTTCGCCCAGCAGGGATTCGTAACCAAGAAACCGGGTCTGGCCTGAAAGACCAAGATCAAGATTACGATCCATTTTAAACTTATTGGCCGACCGGGCGCGATCACGCTGGGCTTCCATTTGTGCATCGAAGCCCGCCTGGTCAATTTCCAAACCTCGTTCGCGGGCAACGTCGGCCGTTAAGTCGGCCGGGAAACCATAGGTGTCGTAGAGTCTGAACACCAGTTCACCAGGCAACACCTTGCCATCAAGCGCTGCAATGCCCTCTTCAAGCACCTGCATGCCGTGATCCAGCGTCCGGGCAAATTGCTCTTCTTCCAGACGCAGAACTTTTTTGACGTGATCTTTCAGTGTGATCAGCTCAGGATAAGCCTCACCCATTTCGGCGGCCAATGCATCCACCAGGCGGAAAAAGAACGCCTCGGTCTGACCCAGTTTGTGACCATGTCGTATGGCGCGCCGAATGATACGCCGCAAAACATAACCCCGCCCCTCATTGGACGGCACAATACCATCGACGATCAAAAAGGCGCTGGAACGAATGTGGTCGGCAATAACGCGCAACGACCGGTTTTCAAGGTCGCTGCACCCGGTCACGTCCATCGTTGCCCGGATCAGCTGTTGAAACAGGTCAATCTCATAATTCGAATGCACTGACTGCAGCACCGCCGCCAGTCGCTCAAGGCCCATGCCCGTATCAACAGAAGGCTTTGGCAGCGCAACCCGGGTACCGTCTTCAAGTTGGTCATACTGCATGAAGACCAGATTCCAGATCTCGATATAGCGGTCCAGATCATCGTCCGGGCTGCCCGGAGGGCCACCGGGAACATCGGGGCCGTGATCGTAAAATATCTCTGAGCAAGGGCCGCAAGGGCCAGTATCTCCCATCATCCAGAAGTTGTCTTTTTCACCCAGCCGGGACAAACGCTCCGCTGGCACGCCGATTTCGTTGATCCAGATATCAGCGGCTTCATCGTCGTCGTGAAATACCGTCACCCAGAGGCGTTCTTTGGGAAGACCCAGCTCTTCGGTCAGGAATGTCCAGGCAAAACGAATGGCATCCCGTTTGAAATAGTCACCGAAACTGAAGTTGCCCAGCATCTCAAAAAAGGTGTGGTGGCGGGCTGTGTAACCGACATTTTCCAGATCATTGTGTTTGCCGCCAGCGCGGACGCACCGTTGTGAGGTGGTTGCCCGCTTATAGTCACGCTTGTCGGCCCCCAGAAAGACATCTTTAAACTGCACCATTCCCGCATTGGTAAACAACAGCGTTGGGTCATTGCCCGGAATCAAAGGTGCACTGTCGACTTCGCTGTGGCCCTGGCTGACAAAATAATCCAAGAAGCGTCGGCGTATTTCAGAGGTTTTCATGGTCGGTCTGACGTCCTGTTCCACACGTGAATAAGCTACGGTCTGGGGTGGGGTTTATCCCGAAAAAAGCAACAAAGACCCGGTTTCGCGGTGCGCCAACCGGGTGGATGCTTTCAGTGTACAACCCAAGATTACTGCCAGAACCCAAGGAGGCTTTTCGGCAGGAGTTTAAAGGGCGCAATAGTACACAGATGCCGTGGATGACACCAGTAGGGACACTGTCAGGCAGGCCATTGGGGAAATTGGTCGTTAAAAACCATGAAAGACTTAACAGGAGAACAAAAGATGCCTACATCAGGCTGAGGGAAAACCCGGGTGGCTGCGAGGCTGACTTCACAGGTGTCAGGACAACCGATCATCTCGGTGTTCGTGCTGCAGGGTATCAAGCGTATAACGCACCTGGTCGCCGGTGAACCCGCGATACGCCAGAAAACGGGCAATGCGCGCTTTGATTTTCAGGTCAGACGGGTCGGATGAGCCCAGCTTGCGCCGGGCCGCCTCAAGCGCTAACTGAAACCAGTCTATATCCCAGTCGTCGAGTAATGGCCCGACCTGATCTGCGACGCCTTTCTGGCGGGCTTCATGCATTACCCGCACCGGGCCACGCGATCGATTGATCTGGGAACGCAGAAACGCCTCAGCAAAGCGTTCATCGTTCTGCAGGCCGGTATCGATCAGCCGTAACAGTGCGGATTCCACCGCTTCAGCTTGCTCCGGAAACCGCTCACGCAACCGGGTGCGCAATTCGGCCTGGCTATATTCCCTTCTCGCCAGCATGTTGAGCGCCGTGTTCCAGGGAGTCTTTTCGGTCATGCTCAATGCCACCCGGGGCTCGCATCAGCGAGCCCGATAGACAGATTGCGGAGGTACACGCTGATCACTGGATCAGACTTCTGCCTTACCCTTTTTGGCTGGCACTGGGGCATCAGAAGAGCTCGCCTCGGCCACTTCACCCTCGGGTTTGGTTGCTTCTTCCTTGGGCGCATTACTGACCAGGTAAGCATCCCGGATCTTGCCTTCAATGATCTTGGCAGTCTCCAGATTGTCTTCAAGAAATTTGGCAGCGTTCGCTTTGCCCTGACCGATCTTGTCACCCTGATAGCTGTACCAGGCACCGGCTTTCTCGATCAGCCCCAGCTTGACGCCCAGGTCAATCACCTCACCCATGTGGTAGATGCCCTTGCCGTAGTGAATCTGGAACTCGGCTTGCTTGAAAGGCGGCGCAATCTTGTTCTTGACGACTTTGACCCGGGTTTCAGAACCGACCACTTCATCGCCTTCCTTGATCGTACCGGTGCGGCGAATATCGAGACGCACAGAGGAATAGAACTTCAGTGCGTTACCACCGGTCGTTGTTTCGGGGCTGCCGAACATTACACCGATCTTCATGCGAATCTGGTTAATAAAGATGACCAGGCAGTTGGCAGTTTTGATGTTACCGGTGATCTTGCGCAATGCCTGAGACATCAGACGGGCCTGCAGACCCACGTGCATATCACCCATTTCGCCTTCAATTTCAGCCTTGGGTACCAGGGCCGCAACGGAGTCAATGACGATCACGTCGACCGCATTCGACCGGACCAGCATATCGGTAATTTCCAGAGCCTGTTCACCGGTATCTGGCTGGGACACCAGCAGATCGTCGACATTGACGCCCAGTTTATTGGCGTAGGAAGGGTCCAGTGCATGTTCGGCGTCGACAAAGGCACAGGTTCCGCCCGCTTTTTGAGCCTCGGCGATAACCTGCAATGTCAGCGTGGTTTTACCGGAAGATTCCGGCCCGTAAATTTCGACTACGCGGCCTTTGGGCAAACCACCAATGCCTAACGCAATGTCCAGCCCCAGAGAGCCAGTTGAAATAGCCGGCATCTGGATGTTTTTCTGATCCCCCATCCGCATAACCGAGCCTTTGCCAAACTGACGCTCAATCTGGCTGAGTGCTGCCGTTAGCGCTTTTTCTTTATTCGCGTCCATGGTGTTCTCCAATCAAAAGCCTGTATGAATGACCAGTATTCTTACACAGGGTAACTAGCAATGACAAGCCGGTCAGTCCGATTAATTCAAAGTCTTTGTTGCAGGCCCCGCAGCGCCTGCAATGTAGCCTGAGTGCGCACTTGCGTACGGTCACCGTCAAGGTGAAACACCTCGGCGTCAACCCCCCCGGGCCATGCCCAGGCTATCCAGACGGTGCCCACCGGCTTATCGGGGCTGCCACCCGCAGGGCCAGCAACCCCGGTCACCGCCACGGCGATGTCGACATCGGCCCGCAACCGCCCTTGTTCGGCCATCGCCCGGGCAACCGGCTCACTCACAGCCCCGTGCCGGTCAATAGCCTCGGCTGGCACCCCTAACTGCAGCTTTAGAGCATTCGAGTAGGTGATCCAGCCGCCCTCATACCAGTCGGAGCTGCCAGCACGATCGGTGATCAGGCTACCAATAGCGCCACCGGTGCAGCTTTCTACCGTCACCATGCGCCACCCCGATGATGTAAGACGGTGCGCCAGCGTTTCGACCAGATCCGCCCCGGTTAGCATTTCTGAAGGTGTCATGCATTTCATCCTGTGTGTGATTCGAATACCATGGGCGGTCGATTTCAAGCCAGCCAACAAGCCGACCCTATGCCGCCTATCAGTGCCAGTAAAATGCAACACACCCCCATGATGCAACAATACCTGCAGATTAAGCAGGCACACCCGAATGATCTGGTGTTCTATCGCATGGGGGATTTTTACGAGCTGTTTTATCAGGATGCCAAGCAGGCCTCACGCCTGCTGGACATCACCCTCACCCAGCGCGGGCATAGCGCCGGTGAACCCATTCCCATGGCCGGCATTCCCTACCACGCCGCCGAAGGCTACATCGGCCGCCTGGTGCGCCAGGGTCATACCGTTGCCATTGCTGAACAGATTGGTGACCCCAGCGCGAGCAAAGGGCCGGTGGAGCGCAAGGTGGTGCGGGTACTCACGCCCGGCACCCTGAGTGACGAAGCCTTCCTCAGTGACCGGCAAGAGAGTCTGCTGGTAGCCGTCTGGCCTGGCAAGGATGATTATGGCCTGGCCGCGCTGGACATGGCCTCGGGCCGGTTCACCGTTCAGTTGCTGTCAGACCGGGAAGCGCTGAGCGCCGAGCTGGAACGACTGCGCCCCAGCGAACTGCTGTTGCCGGAAGATCACCCGGCACCCGACCTTACCACCCGCACCGCCATCCGCCACCAACCCGTCTGGCTGTTTGATCTGGACAGCGCCCGACAAGCATTGACCCAGCAAATGGGCACCCGGGATCTGAGCGGATTTGGGGTTGAAGACATGCCACTGGCTCTACAGGCAGCCGGTTGCCTGCTCAATTACGCCAGCGACACCCAAAAAAGCGCCCTGCCCCACATTCGCGCCATCGTCCCGGAACGCCAGGACGAAGCGGTTATTCTCGATGCAGCCTCACGCCGTAACCTGGAGATCGACATCAATGTGCGCGGCGAGGAAGACAACACCCTGTTCCAGCTAATGGATCACTGCGCCACTACCATGGGCAGCCGGTTGTTGCGTCGCTGGCTGGGACGCCCCTTGCGTGACCGAACAGAGCTGCAGCACCGTCACCATGGCGTGACCACTTTGCTGACTGACTTTGTTTTTGAAGAGGTTAAGTCGGCACTGAAACCGATTGGAGACATTGAACGAGTATTGTCGCGCATTGCACTGGGATCCGCCCGCCCCCGCGACCTGATCCGCCTGCGCAGCACCCTGGCACAGCTGCCTGATCTGCAACGACTGGTGACCCCGCTGGACTCACCCCGGCTGCAACAGCTGCGCGAAGACCTGCGGGAACAGCCGATCTGGCTGGATACCCTGCAACGCGCCCTGGTCGACAACCCACCCGTGGTGATTCGCGACGGTGGCGTCATCGCGCCAGGCTTTGACGAAGAACTGGACGAGCTGCGCGGACTCGACACCAACGCCAGTGACTTTCTGGTCCAGCTGGAAACCCGCGAACGTGAGCGTACCGGCCTCAGCACGCTCAAAGTTGGCTATAACAGGGTGCACGGCTACTACATCGAGATCAGCAAGGCGCAGTCAGCCCAGGCACCGGTCGATTACAGCCGGCGCCAGACACTGAAAAACGCCGAACGGTTCATCACCCCGGAACTCAAGCAATTTGAAGACAAGGCGCTCAGTGCCAAGAGCCGTGCCCTGAGCCGCGAGAAATATCTGTATGAGCAACTGGTACTGTCGCTGGCTGAAGACTTGCTCACCCTGCAACAGCTGGGGCGCGCCCTGGCCCAGCTGGATACACTGATGGCCCTGGCCTCCTGTGCCGACCGCTATCAATGGGCCGCCCCAACCCTGACCAGCGAAGCCGAACTGGTTATCAAAGAAGGTCGCCACCCGGTGGTCGAGGCCGTTACCGAAACGCCCTTTGTGCCCAACGACCTGGAACTGAACAGCGACATCACCCTCAAGGTGATCACCGGACCGAACATGGGCGGTAAAAGCACCTATATGCGCCAGGCCGCCGTCATCGCGTTGCTTGCTCATATCGGCAGCTTTGTGCCCGCCCGCGAAGCCCGTATTGGCAAGCTGGACCGAATTTTTACCCGTATGGGGTCATCCGACGACATCGCTGGCGGCCGCTCCACCTTTATGGTGGAAATGACCGAAACCGCCAACATTCTGCACAATGCCACGCCCAACAGCCTGGTGATCATGGATGAAGTCGGACGCGGCACCAGCACCTTTGATGGCCTGTCGCTGGCCTGGGCCGCTGCCGAGCACCTGGTGCAAAAAACCCATGCTCTGACACTGTTCGCGACTCACTATTTTGAAATGACCGCCCTGCCCGAACACAACCCCCAGGCCAGCAACCTGCATCTGGACGCCACCGAACACGACGATAAACTGGTCTTTCTGCATCGTGTTCAGGCCGGACCAGCGAGTCAGAGCTTCGGTATTCAGGTGGCACGACTGGCTGGCGTGCCGGACATCGTCATCGCCAGTGCCCGCGCCAAGCTGAGCGATCTGGAGCGCGCGCCCATGCCATCCCGAACAGAACGCGCCTCAACCAGTGCAGGCAACCCGGCACCGGCGCCGCTGCAGAATGACCTATTCGCCGCAGAGACTCACCCATTGGTTGAGGCACTGCAGCAACTGGACCTCAGCCAGATGACGCCGCTACAAGCACTGAACTGGCTGGCCGAGCAACAGGAAACACGGTAAGCTGCACGTTTTAGAGCCTTTAAAGCCTAAAAACTAAATTTATATTCTAATTGGCTATAAAGCCTTGGGTAATTGGTCTTAGATCTCACTTGAGGGGGTCCGAACCTGCCACTAGAATACGCACACACTCAGCATCAGGTATTGGGAGAAGGGCCCGATGACATTCGTTGTTCTCGAGAACTGCATCAAGTGCAAATACACCGACTGCGTGGAAGTCTGCCCGGTGGATTGCTTCTACGAAGGCCCGAACTTTCTGGTCATTCATCCGGACGAGTGCATTGATTGCGCCCTGTGTGAACCTGAATGCCCGGCCGAGGCCATTTTATCGGAAGATGAAGTGCCGGAAGATCAGATTGAATTTGTTGAACTGAACGCCGAACTGGCTGAAGTCTGGCCAAACATCACCGAACGCAAAGACCCGCCCGCCGATGCCGACGAGCAAAATGGTGTTCCCGGAAAACGAGCAGCTCTGGCCCGTTGAACTCGATATTAGCTCATAAAAAAAGCGCCTTCAGGCGCTTTTTTTATGAGCAGAATTCCTCAGCAAGGCGGTGCAGTCTGGCTACAGCTTCATGCAATAACCTTACTCACCAAATAAAGCCGTCGCAGACAACCCCTGCTTTTCCATGATGTCACGCAACCGACGCAAGGCTTCTACCTGAATCTGCCGCACACGCTCACGGGTCAGGCCGATTTCGCGCCCAACTTCTTCAAGGGTGCTGGTCTCAAAACCGCGTAGCCCGAACCGACGTGCAACCACTTCCCGCTGTTTTTCGGACAGCTCATCCAGCCAGTGATCGATACTGAGCCGCAGATTATCGTCTTGCAGTGACTCGGACGGGTCGACCGATTTTTCATCGGCAATGGTATCCAAAAGATTTTTCTCGGAAGACGGCCCCAGAGGGGTATCAACCGACGTAACGCGTTCGTTTAGCGCCAACATGCGCTTCACATCTTCAATCGGCCGTTCCAGCAGGTCGGCGATGTCTTCTGCAGTCGGCTCGTGATCCAGCTTTTGCGTCAGTTCACGGGCGGCGCGCAAATAGACATTCAGTTCTTTGACCACGTGAATGGGCAAGCGAATAGTGCGCGTCTGATTCATGATGGCGCGCTCTATGGTCTGGCGTATCCACCAGGTGGCATAGGTTGAAAAACGGAAGCCCCGCTCAGGGTCGAACTTTTCAACCGCCCGAATCAACCCAAGGTTCCCCTCTTCAATCAGATCCAACAGGGTCAGACCCCGATTCAGGTAGCGTCGTGCAATTTTGACCACCAGCCTCAGGTTGCTTTCAATCATCCGCTTGCGGCCCGCCGGTTCGCCTTTCTGGGCCAACCGGGCAAAATAGACTTCTTCTTCGGGACTGAGCAGTGGCGAAAAACCGATCTCATTCAGATACATTTGCGTCGCATCGAGCGATCGCTGCATGCCGCTCAAATTGTTAACGGCATCTCGAAATTCGGAGTCGGTATCGCTTTCGTAATTGAGTTCCGAGGGATCGCCCGCCTCTGCTTTTTCAGCAGCGCTGACCTCCTCGTTGGGAGTATCCAGTAGGTTGGTATAGGGAGTGAAGGTATCATCCGCAATGTCGGAGCTGAGTTCCCGGAGTGCTGCCATAGTCGTTCACCTGTGCGATATAGGGCATATACCCTGTGGCCGGAATGTACCCGGTTACCGCGGAGGTAAAAACCTCATTGGATCAACCGGTTTACCCTCTTGCCGTATCTCGAAGTGCAGGCTGGGCTGGTCACCCTGCCTGCCCATTCGGGCGATGGCCTGCCCCTGAGTGACCCGATCCTGTTCCGACACCAGCAGTTCCTGGTTAAATGCGTAAGCACTCAGCAGCGAGCCCTGGTGTTCGAGAATAATCAGGTTGCCATAACCAGGCAAACCATTTCCTGCGTAGACAACAGAACCAGTCGCCGCCGCAACCACAGAATCTCCAATCTCACCGGTCAGATCAACGCCTTTACGATCGGACACATTCGAGTCGAATGTTCGCACTATTTTCCCACTGTGCGGCCACACCCAGGATAACTGATGATTACTGGCATTGACTGACGATGATGACGATATCGCTGGCGCAGATGTCGCATTTGTAACGGTTTGAGAAGCTGTGCGATCTGCAGCAAGCCGGGCGGGGGAGGATGATGTCGAGCGCCGGGACGGTGTTTCAGCTGCTGTGGGAGCATCCGCCTCTTTCAACGCCAATCTCTGGCCAGGGTAGATGGTATAACGATGATTGATGTCATTAGCAGCCGCCAATCGCCGGAAATCAAGGCCAAACCGAAACGCGATGGAATAGAGGGTATCACCCCGTCGAACCTGGTATTGGGTGGGCCGCGTCTCTGGGCGAGCATTCGACGCCGCAGCGCTGGCGGGGCGGGACTGAACCACAGGTGACGCGGAGCCACTAGTGGTAGAACGACGCACCCCACTCCCCCCGGTTTCCAGCGAACGATAGGCGCTGCTGGTACAGCCCGCCAGCACCACCAAAGCACATAGGCAAGTCCCGAGAATTGACGCTTTACGGACGTAAATCGTCACACCTGCTTCCTTCGGAAAATAAGATTCATCTACCCCTCAAACGCCGTTCACAATACTGCAATATAGCCCAACCTTAATACAGGGTAATTTATTAGGTGTAATTAATCTAAAAACGGGCAGATCCTGGGTCTGAATCGAGGACTGCTTCATGTTTCTGATTTGACAAGCCTGGAACCGCCCGTTTTCAGACTGAGCAAGGTCACCAGTATTGCACCGGTTACGGCCGCCAACAAAGCACTGTATAGCCAGGATGGCTGGCCAGACAAGCGCACGTAAGTCTCTGGCATTAGCCATTGCTGATCATGCTGCCAGGGCCAGACCTTGATCAACGCACCCATAACAAACCCCAGCATGAACCCCATAACCCGATCGTGCCAGCGCGCCAGCACCCATTGTAAAAACCGGCTGAACACCAGCAAGCCGATGAGGCACCCCAGTGCAACCCAGCCGATGGTGAGCAAATCTCGTTCGTGAACAGCCTCGGTAATGGCCGGATACAGCCCAAGCAGCAACAGTATAAAACTGCCTGATATACCGGGCAGCAACATGGCGGATATCGCCAGCGCACCGCCAAAAACCAGCGTTAGCGGCGTGACTGCCAGCGACATTTCGCCGGCAAACGAAATACCTGCAGCGATGGCAGTGCCAGCCAGGAACAACCCGATATCGACCCGTTGCCAACGGTGACTGGCCAGTAACATTACCAGCGATGCCACAATCAATCCGCAAAAGAATGCCCATAATATTGGCGGCGCGGTGATTAACAGCCACTGAACAAGATTCAAAATACTGAACAGACTAACCAGGATGCCAAGACCCAGGCTGACCAGAAAGGCCCCGTCAATTTCACGCCAGACCGATGCGACCTGGCCTCGCATCAGCTCAATCAGCATACCGGGCCGAAACGATGCCAGCGCGTTGATCAGTCGTTCATAAATGCCGGTGATCAGTGCCATGGTGCCACCTGACACGCCGGGAACGGCATCGGCCGCTCCCATAACTACCCCTTTAAAAAACCAGCTCAATACTGACTTAATCACAGAATGTCTCCTTCTTCATGCCTGTTCATCCTTTTGCAGTCTCCGGGAGTGGTACTGTACTTCTGATCAGAAGGCATCTGTTTCGCCGAGTTGAATACCGGCCAGCATGGGAACAAAACGCACCGCCTCGATTCGGCGCTCGCTGAAATCATCACCCTGGCGTTCCACCACGGTTAGATACTGTTCATCGGTACCCAGTGGCAGAATCAACTGCCCTCCGTCGGGCACCAGTTGATCCAACAGCGCCTGTGGTGCCTTTTCAGGAGCGGCCGTACCAATAATCACATCAAAGGGACCTGCATCAGGCCAGCCGAGAAAGCCGTCATCCAGCTTAAGCCTCACGTTGTAGAGTTTCTGCAATCGCAATCGTTCCCGCGCTTTCAATTGCAGCGGCTTGATGCGTTCTACCGAGTAAACTTCATCAACCAGGTGAGCAAGAACTGAGGTCTGAAAGCCCGATCCGGTGCCAATTTCTAGTATGCGCTCATGGTGGGGAGCAGCGAGTACCAGCTCGCTCATGCGCGCGACAATGTAAGGCTGCGACAGCGTCTGTCCGTAGCCGATGGGAACGGCGATGTCTTCATAAGCCTTATGACCCAGCGCTTCATCCACAAAGATGTGCCGGGGCACTTTCATAAAACAATCCATAACCCGGGGGTTACGGATGCCTTTGGAAAAGAGTCGTTCAATCAAGCGCTGGCGGGTTCGCTGTGAGGTCATGCCGATACCGGTCAGATTCACTGCGGGACCTCCTCGTGCCAGGCCGATACCTCACGCAGTGCTGTGGTGGCGTAACTGCCCGCCGGTAAAAAGAACCTGAACTGCGGATCGGAATCCTGCCAGTCCAAATGGCCCTGCTCCGGATAGACGCGCAACTTGCGCAAACTGCGCTGAATGCGCAGTCGTATCAGAGCTTGTGTCCACTCCGACTGTTGATCCAGCAGAGAGGCCTCGCGCGCATCCAATTGGGCAAAAACTTCGGTTTGTTCTCCCGGCAAGCTGGCGCTGGGCGATAACTGACCCGAAGCCACCCGCGACCACTCACTCTCAGTCGGCTCCAGGCATTCAAAACCGCGCTTACCTTCCTTGAATTGCAGAAAATCCCCCGGTACCAGCTGATTCCAGGTGCCCTGCTCAACGCGTTCAGCCAGCAAGCCATTAAACAAATAGCTGCGCATTGCAGACACATGAATACTTTGCTGCCCCCGCGGCAGGCGCGCTTCGCCACGAATCCACGCCAGGGCCCGACTCAGATTCTGGCCTTGCTCGCCAAACCGCTGGGGACCGAAGTAATTCGGGAAACCCTGCTCAACAACCGTTTGCCAGCGCTGTGTCAGCGCATCTGCATCCCCCTGCCAATCGCGCAACCGAATCACAAAATGGTTGCCGATCAGTTGGCCGGTGCGCAGCTTGCGGCCATGGCGCTGCAGGGCCAGCACCTGCACGCCATCCATAACAAACGGCTCTGACGGATCCGGCTTGCCCGGCAGGTGCAATGAAAAGGTCTGGCGGGTCACGGCATGACGATCTTTCAGCCCGGCATAACTGACATCGCGCGGGGGAATACCAGCCCAGCGTGCCAGCTGCTTCGCAAGCCAGGCGGTATTCTGGCCGGTTTTTTCCAGGGTAACCCACAGATGCTCGCCCTCGCCGGAGGCCGTTTCAGGCAGGGCTTCCTCGACATAAAAGTCAGCAGGTTCGGCTTTCAACTGTCCGGACCCAACCGCCTCACCCCAGGCTCTGGGCCATTCCGGGAGCATCATCAAGGCGCAACCTCCAACAGACAGACAGCCTCAGTGGCAATACCCTCTTTACGACCGGTAAACCCCAGTTTTTCAGTGGTCGTCGCTTTGACGTTCACCTGGCCCGGTTCGCATTGCAGCGTTTCCGCAATGGTCAGCTTCATGGCACCCTTGTAGGCACCCAGGCGGGGTGTCTGGGCAATAACGGTCACATCCAGATTAACCAGCCGGTAGCCCAGATCGGTAATGCGATGGTACACATCGGCGAGCAGCGCCCGGCTGTCGGCACCGGCCCACTGCACATCAGTATCCGGGAACCACTCTCCGATATCACCCAACGCAGCGGCACCCAGCAGCGCATCGGCAATGGCATGCAGCACCACATCGCCATCGGAATGCGCCAGTAACGGATGTTCAGCCGGAACCAGAACCCCGCCCAGTTTAATATCCATGGGACCCGAGTCCGGATCAAACCGGTGTACATCAAAACCATGGCCTATTCGCATGCCCTGCCTCATTGTAATTAGTCGCTATTAAAGATCAGTGTGAATAACGCTCAGTTCGAGCTCAGTCGACCCTGTTGCTTCAGGTAAAACGCCACCAGCGCCAGATCGTCCGGATGCGTTACTTTGATGTTATCGGCAGCGCCGCTGACCAGGCCGACCGGCTCAGCGAGCCATTCCATCGCAGACGCCTCGTCGGTCAGGGCTATGGCTTCGGCCAGGCCGAGTGTCAGTGCCTTGCGCAATACCCCATAGCGAAAACACTGGGGCGTCATCGCTGCCCATAACTGACTGCGATCTACCGTCGACACCCGCCCGGCCTGGTTCCGTTTAATGGTATCGGTTAGCGGGCGCGCCAGCAGCGCTCCCTGACCTTCAGTCTGACAATGAGCAAGCAACGCCAGAATGTCTGTCTGACGAACGCAGGGGCGAGCAATGTCATGCACCATAACCCAGTCATCGTCCGCCACGTTCATTGCCGTCAACCCGGCCAGCACCGAATCGGCGCGCTCCGCCCCACCTTCAACGCAGCGCAACCCCGGGTATCGCCGGGCAAGCTCCTGACCCACCGCATCATCGCCCGATAAAACCAGTAGTCGCTCGCCCTTAAATGGCAGGCCAATCCAAGCATCAAGAGTCCATTCGAGCAGCGTTTTGCCGGCCAGTTGCGTGTACTGTTTAGGGTGAGGCTGGCCAAACCGCTGCCCTGTTCCGGCGGCGGGAAATACCTGGTGCACTCGGGGGTGATGAGTTTCGTTCATAGAGTCCAAAGCACGATGCTGCTGCGATTATTCAGCGGGCATGACGTAGAAAACCTCGCCTGGTTTGACCAGCCCGAGATCACTGCGGCCCAGTTCCTCGACTGCATCCAGACCGGATTTAAGATCGGCAACGCGGGCACTCAATACATCGTTTCGCGCCCGGCGGTCGGCATTGATGCGCTCCTGTGCAGCCACATCGGTTTCCAGGCGGCTGACATCAACCCAGCTGTTTTCGCCCAGCCACCACCGGTACTGCAAAATAACCAGCATAATCAGCAAACCCACTTGCAGCCAGCGCAGCGGATTTTTGCGTTGCAGTTGTGGTACAGCCCTGGCATTCACCGGTCGGGTTCTCTCTGTTTGGCCACGCTATTGTGACGTTGGAAGTCCCCTATCGGGGGAGACGCTTCTATGATGCCCATTGTACAGCTCAGGCGGCATTCTGACCCAAACAAAAAAGGGGGCCAAGCCCCCTTTTGCATTTATGGCTCAATTTTCAGCCATATGGACGTCAGACCAGGGTTAACCCTGGCCTTTAATCTCTTTCAGGCCGTTATAAATCGCCTTGTCACCCAACTCTTCTTCAATGCGCAGTAATTGATTGTATTTGGCAACACGGTCGGAACGGCATAATGAGCCGGTTTTGATCTGCCCAGCGGCGGTACCCACGGCCAGATCCGCAATGGTGGCGTCTTCGGTTTCGCCTGAACGGTGCGAAATAACAGCGGTATAACCGGCATCTTTGGCCATCTTGATGGCTGCTAGTGTTTCTGTCAGTGAACCAATCTGGTTGAATTTGATCAGAATCGAGTTGGCGATGCCCTTGTCGATGCCCTCCTGCAGGATCTTGGTGTTGGTGACGAACAGGTCATCGCCCACCAGCTGAATTTTATCGCCCATCAGGCGGGTCTGGTATGCAAAACCATCCCAGTCAGATTCATCCAGGCCATCTTCGATCGAGACGATGGGGTATTCCTGGGTCAGCTGCTGCAAGTAGTTGGAGAACGCTTCAGAGGTAAAGACCTTGCCTTCGCCCTTAAGGTTGTACTGCCCGTTTTCATAGAACTCGGACGCCGCGCAATCCATCGCCAGAGTGATGTCTTTGCCCAACTGATAGCCTGCCGCTTCCACCGCTTCTTTGATAGCAGCCAGAGCCGCCGCATTGCTCTCCAGGTTCGGCGCAAAGCCCCCTTCATCACCCACAGCGGTGTTTTGGCCTTTGGCACTCAACACTTTCTTCAGGGCGTGAAAAATCTCGGCACCCATGCGCAGCGCTTCGCTGAACGATTTCGCGCCTACCGGCTGCACCATGAATTCCTGAATATCGACGTTGTTGTCAGCATGCTCGCCACCGTTGATGATGTTCATCATCGGTACCGGCAGGCTGTACTGGCCCGGAGTGCCATTCAGATCGGCGATATGGACATACAGCTCCACACCCTTGGACAACGCAGCGGCTTTGGCGGCCGCCAGAGACACGGCCAAAATGGCATTGGCGCCAAAGTTTGATTTATTTTCAGTGCCATCCAGTGTGATCATGGTGGTATCAAGACCCGACTGATTCAGCGCATCGAAGCCGAGCAGTGCATCGCGAATCGGACCGTTGATGGCCGCAACCGCTTTCAGCACGCCCTTGCCCAGATAACGGCTTTTATCGCCATCACGCAGTTCCAGCGCCTCGCGCGAGCCGGTAGAGGCACCGGACGGCGCGCAGGCACGGCCACGTAGGCCGCCTTCAACAATAACGTCCGCCTCAACGGTCGGATTGCCGCGTGAATCGAGCACTTCGCGTGCTTTGATGTCTAGAATCTTGGCCATCTGTGACTCTCCTGATTGTTCAATAAGCCGTGTTGTGGCGCCCGAGCCCTACTGACTGCACTGCCACACCGGCTTTTCAGCTGTGGCAAGGCCCAAGTCTCGACCGCTCAAAATGTAGTTTTATTACAAAACGGGCAGCGCCGGATTATAGGGGAAAAACCCCTAAATGCCACCCCTGATCAACCAGTATCACTTCTCCATGGCGCGCACAGCGCCGATGAAACCACTGAACAAACCGTGACCATCACGGGGTGTAGAGGTAAATTCAGGGTGAAACTGGCACGCCACAAACCAGGGATGATCGGGCGCTTCGATGATCTCGACCAGGGCCCCGTCGACTGAGCGTCCGGCGATGATCAGGCCCGATTTTTGTAAGTCTTCTACATAATGATTGTTCACTTCATAGCGATGACGGTGCCGTTCGACGATACGTGGCTTGCCGTAGCAGGCAGCCGACCGGGTGCCTTCGGTCAACATGCACTCTTGCCCACCCAGGCGCATGGTGCCGCCGAGATCGGTTTTATCGTCTCGCTCAACTTTCTTGCCGTCGGCTTCGATCCATTCAGTAATCAGCCCGACTACGGGGTGACGGGTCTGGCGATCAAATTCGGTAGAGTGAGCGCCGTCAAAGCCAGCAACGTTGCGGGCGTACTCAATCACCGCCACCTGCATACCCAGGCAAATGCCCAGATAGGGAATTTTGTTTTCACGGGCGTAACGCGCCGTCGCAATCTTGCCTTCCACACCCCGGTAGCCGAAGCCACCCGGCACCAGTAAGCCCTGAACACCCGCCAGGCAGTCAGTGCCCTGTTTTTCAACGTCTTCGGCATCAATAAAGCGAATCTTGACCTTGGTTCGCGACCGAATGCCAGCGTGATCAATGGCTTCGATCAGCGATTTGTAGGCGTCGAGCAGCTCCATGTACTTCCCGACCATGGCGATGGTGACTTCACCGTCCGGGCTCATTTTCCGGTCAGTGACGTCTTCCCAGTCGTCCAGATTGGGCTGCGGGCAATCGAGCCCAAATTTCTCGACGACGATATCGTCCAGCCCGGACCGGTGCAGCATGCCGGGAATCCGATAAATGGTATCCGCATCCGGCAACGGAATAACGGCGCGCTCTTCCACGTTGGTAAACAGGGATATTTTGCGCAGCTCACTCTTGCCGATAGGCCGCTCAGAGCGACACACCAGAATATCGGGTTGCAAACCAATGGTGCGCAGTTCTTTAACGGAATGCTGGGTGGGCTTGGTTTTCACCTCACCGGCGGTAGCAATGTAGGGTACCAGCGTCAGGTGCATCGACAGCGCGCGACGGCTACCGAGTTCGACCTTCAGTTGCCGCACGGCTTCCAGAAACGGCAGGGATTCAATATCGCCCACGGTGCCACCCACTTCGACCAGGGCAACATCGGCATCACCGGCCCCTTCAATCACACGACGTTTGATTTCATCGGTAATGTGCGGAATAACTTGCACCGTACCGCCCAGATAGTCGCCACGGCGCTCTTTGCGCAGGACATCCTGATAGATTCGGCCGGTGGTGAAGTTGTTGCGACGGGTCATGGTGGTTCGTACGAAGCGTTCGTAGTGGCCAAGGTCGAGATCGGTTTCGGCGCCGTCTTCAGTCACGAAGACCTCACCGTGCTGAAACGGGCTCATGGTACCCGGGTCAACATTGATGTAGGGATCCAGTTTGAGCATGGTCACCGACAGCCCCCGCGCCTGAAGGATGGCGCCCAGCGAGGCCGATGCGATGCCCTTACCCAAAGAAGACACCACACCGCCGGTGACAAAAATGTAACGCGTCATAATAGATCCCATCCGATAGTCGCAAAGTTGGTCTGCCGCAAAAAATCACCCACCACAACGCAAAAGCCCGCCCATTGGCGTTTTGACTGGCCACGAGACGTGTTGCGGGTGTGGGAATTTGTGCGACTTAAGATGGGAGGCCAGATTAGCAAAAAAGCCCCTCTGCCTCAATCTTTAATCTACGCCATCGTCGCTTTGCGACCGATTCGATGTTGGCAGCCTGGAGGGCTGCCAGTCCACAGCCCAACCCGGCTCTGCGGGGTTCGCCTGCCAGCCCACATCGATCGCCAGATTGGCGACCGCAACCAGCTGGTCGCCGGCAAATAACAACGGAACCCGATCACGCTGCCAGGGTGGTAGCCGGTATTCCTGCAACAACCGTTTCAAATCCCGGCGCGCCGAGCGCCCGGCTGGCCACAGCGATTCACCGCCTTGGCGAAGTTGCCAGCGCCAGGTCGCTGGCTCGCCCCGAATTCGCCCGGGCCCGTCACCGACGTGTCGTACCCGCAGCCAGCCAACGCCTGGCCAGTGTTGCCAGTCTTCACTGACATCGCCGGGGGGCGACGACAGCTCCTCGGTGTTGGGTACCCAATACAGAGCGGTTCGAAAGCGGCGGACTGACCCGTTGCCAAAGGTGACCTCAGGCTGGGCATCCACCCGGGCATTAACCACCTCGCTGACGATGCGCTGAAGCGCCGTTTCACTGGGCGACCTGACATTTTGCCGGTACAGCCAACGGTGGATCAGCGCCTGAACCTGTTCCGCTGGCCAGTCGTCCATTTGCACGACCTTCAGAGCGCCATCATGCGCCAGGCGCCGCTCAAGCTCACCATCCAGCTGGCGATGCTGCTGCCGGGCGGCCTGGTCCAGATGCCCCAGTGATCGGGCCAGGGTCTGGCGGTATTGCGGCCAGCGCGAGGCAATCAGCGGCAATACTTCCTGGCGCAAGAAGTTGCGGTCAAAGCGAACATCGTCATTGCTGTCATCTTCGATCCAGTGCAAGCCCAACTGATTGGCCCGAGCTTCGATTTGTTCACGGGATGTCGTCAGCAACGGACGCAACAGGTAGCGGTCTTCGCGGCTGACTTCATCGGCCATCGCCGACAGACCAGTCAAGCCACTGCCTCGTAGCAGGCGCAGCAGAAAGGTTTCAAGCTGATCATCCAGATGATGCCCCAGCCAGAGGCTATGACCTGGCGGCACCTGATGGAGGAAGATGCGATAGCGCTCCTGCCGGGCTGCCGCTTCCAGGCCGTCCCCGCTCGCCGTTACTTCAACCGGGTACGCCTCGAACCCACAACCCAGCTGCCGGCATTGCTGCTCACAATGAGCTTGCCAGGCTCCGGCCCTAGGGCTGAGACCGTGATTAACGTGTACCGCAACCACGTCACTGGCGGGAAGTCGGGCACAGAGTTCGTGCAATACCAGATGGGAATCCACCCCACCGCTGTAGCCAACAAAGACCGGGCGCAGGGCGTGCTCGGCTAACCAGTCATCGAAGCGGTGGAAGGTGGGGTATTCAGGTTGGGTCATGCAATACCCGCTTCGTCGGCCAGGCCCCAGCGATAGCGCAATTTCTCACGATCCCCGCGACGCCACAGCTCGGTTCCACGGGGTACCGCAACCCGCTCCACAAACTGAGCCCCGATGCGTTCACAGGTGCGTACCGAGGCTAAGTTGTCGGGGTTGCAGGTGATCCAGAGTTCTTTCATGCCATGGTCGAGAGCGACGGTTCGAATCAGCTCACAGGCTTTGGCCGCATAGTGGTGCCCGCGAAAGGGGCGATCGATGCCATAGCCAACCTGACCGGCATAGGTCACCAGAGCCGGGCTATTGCCAACTCGCAAGTCAATCTGACCGATCAGGGTGCCATCGTGCAGGACCACGTCAAACAGGTAGGCGGGCGCCCTTTCAAGCGCACGCTCGCCCTCCAGATATCGATTCAACAGCAATGCGATGTCATCTGAGACCAAAGGATCGTAGTGTCGAAACGCAAAGGAGTAAGCCGCCGTCATCAGTTTCTGCCACGCTGGGAGCTCTGTCATCCGGGCTTTGGCGACCGGACCGTCCGATGATACGAACTGTTGCCAGTAACAGACCAAAGCGATAACGACGTCCGCAGACGTCGCTTTACCAAGCTTAGTTGGTTTACTGGCAGGTTTCGAGTCAGGCGGTTTCAAGCCCAAATGACATCAGACGTTTGTAGCGATTTTCCAACAAATCGTCCAGGGCGACACCGCGCAGTTTATCGAGTTGCCCGACCAGGGCATGGCGCAAATCAGCCGCCATGGCTTCCGGGTTACGGTGTGCGCCACCCAGCGGCTCTTTGATAACGGTATCGACCAGGCCCAGTTCGCGCAATTTCGGCGCAGTAATACCCATAGCCTCGGCGGCATCGGACGCCCGCTCGGCGGTTTTCCATAGAATCGACGCGCAGCCTTCGGGTGAGATCACCGAGTAGGTGCTGTACTGCAGCATGTTCAGGTGATCGCAGACACCGATGGCCAACGCCCCGCCGGAACCGCCCTCACCGACAACCGTCGAAATGATCGGGGTTTTCAGAGACGACAGTTTAAGCAGGTTATAGGCGATAGCCTCACTCTGGCCGCGCTCCTCAGCACCGATGCCGGGGTAGGCGCCCGGTGTATCGATAAAGGTCAGTACCGGCATTTTAAACCGTTCCGCCATTTGCATCAGACGCAGCGCTTTGCGATAACCCTCGGGCTTGGGCATGCCAAAGTTACGACGTACCTTTTCTTTTACATCCCGGCCTTTTTGATGGCCGACGACCAACACCGGCTCTTCGTTTAACCGGGCCACGCCCGAGACAATGGCCGCATCGTCGCCATAATGGCGGTCACCGTGAAGTTCGTCCCAATCTGTAAAGACGTGATTAATGTAGTCGAGCGTGTAGGGACGTTTGGGATGACGCGCCAGCTGGGAAATCTGCCAGGAGGTCAGGTTGGAAAAAATCTGTTCGGTTAGCTTGACCGACTGGGCATTCAGCTTTTCAATTTCGGCTGAAATATTGAGGTCATTGCGGTTGCCAACCAGTCGCAATTCTTCAATTTTGGCAATCAGGTCTGCAATGGGTTGTTCAAATTCCAAGTAATCTGGATTCATGCCGTTTCCCTAGTGTGCCGTCAATGGTGTACTGCGTGTCCGCCAGCCGCCTAGTAAAGCAGGCTGCACGACAACGTCAACTCTCGACCTTGCCAATCCGGATCGCCGCATACCCGGGCGATTCAATTCAATAATGCACTCAGCCTAATGGGCGGGCTGCCATTGAGCAAGCGCATCAAACCTTATTGAGCTTTGAACAAACGGAAACAATCCGCAGATCGACTCCGCATTACTGTCTATGCCCGGACAATCAGTCTTGATAGCGAAACCGGTATGCCGAGTCGTCGAACGTTTGGCGAATGCGGTGTAACACCTCATCTTCCAGCGGGATCCGGTGCGCCGGGTTCAGCCGGACCTGCCCCTGGGCGACGCGAGACTCATAGCTGATCCACACCGGAGTGCCCTGCCCGTCTTCCAGGTCACTGCGCACCAGGTCGTTCAGGCGTTTTAGAAACTCCTGCGTCTGAGCTTCTGTTACCCGAAACTCGATGCCACGGATCAGTTCCTGACGAGCCTGAGCCAGGGTATAGATTTTTTGCGCCCGGATTCTAGCCCGCTCGGCGTAATCGTCCCAGCCGATCTCGGCTTCGACAAAAATCACCTGATCCGGTTCCAGCAAGGGTTTGAAGCGCTGGTAATCCTCTCCGAACAAGGTCATTTCAATACGACCGGTGCGGTCGTCCAGGGAGACGATGGCCATGGTATCGCCGCGCTGGGTCTGACGGGTGCGAACGCCGAGTACCAGGCCAGCCAGAGTCTTGGTCTGCTTGCGCAGGCGACGCAGCTCTTCAGGTGGCATGTCGAGCTCACCAAGACGCATCGAGGCGATTTTATTGACTTCAGACTCGTATTCATCGATCGGGTGACCGGTCAGATACAGGCCCAGCGTCTCTTTCTCGCCCATCAGTCGCTCTTTCAGTGAATGTTGCATCACCTGTTCGTAGGGCTCATAGGGCTCTTTCTGGCTTTCTACCTGGAGATCATTAAACAGGTCGATCATGCCTGCCGCCTGGTTACTGGCGGATTGTTCGGCGGTGCGCACGGCATCGTCCATCGCGGCCAGTTGCATTGCCCGGTGTGGCGCCAGCTGATCGAGGGCGCCTGCTTTGATCAGGGCTTCAATGCAGCGTTTGTTCACCTTGCGGCTGTCGACCCGCTCGCAGAAATTGAACAGGTCAGTAAAGGGCCCGCCGTTCGACCGGGCGGCGACAATGGCCTCCACCGGGCCTTCGCCGACGCCCTTAATGGCGCCGAGGCCATAGATGATCTGATCGTTTTCATTCACCGTGAACATGTAGTCGCCGGCGTTCACATCCGGTGGCAGAACATCAATGCCCAGTTGTCGGCAGTCTTCGATGAAGATAACCACCTTATCGGTGTTGTCCAGTTCCGACGACATGGTCGCGGCCATAAAGGCGGCCGGATAATGCGCTTTGAGCCAGAGTGTCTGGTAAGACACCAGAGCATAGGCGGCCGAGTGCGATTTGTTAAAGCCGTAACCGGCGAATTTTTCCACCAAATCAAAAATTTTGGTAGCCAGTTCCGCATCGACACCCTTGGAGGCGGCACCAGCAGCAAACACTTCTCTCTGCTTGGCCATTTCCTCGGGCTTTTTCTTACCCATGGCCCGGCGCAACAGGTCGGCGCCGCCGAGCGTATAGCCCGCCAGTTCCTGAGCGATCTGCATTACCTGTTCCTGATACAGGATGATGCCGTAGGTCGGCGCCAGAATCGGCTTTAGCCATTCGTGCTGATATTGCGGATCCGGGTAAGCCATCTCCTCGCGTTCGTGTTTGCGGTTGATGAAGTTATCCACCATGCCCGATTGCAGCGGGCCGGGCCGGAACAGGGCCACCAGGGCGATCATGTCTTCCAGGCAGTCTGGCTTTAGCCGTTTGATCAGATCTTTCATACCCCGCGATTCGAGCTGGAACACGGCCGTGGTCTGGGCTTTCTGCAGCAACTGGAAAGAGGGTTCGTCATCGAGCGGTATGTGTGCGATGTCGATTGCGGGCTTGCCTTTTGCAGCCAGCCTGGGGTTGATGATCTTCAGCGCCCAGTCGATGATGGTCAGGGTGCGCAGCCCCAGAAAGTCGAACTTGACCAGTCCCGCAGATTCAACGTCATTCTTGTCATACTGGGTGACCAGACCGCTGCCATCTTCTTCACACAGCAGCGGTGAAAAGTCGGTCAGTTTGGTCGGCGCGATGACCACGCCCCCGGCGTGCTTGCCGGTCTGGCGCGTAATACCCTCGAGCTTGAGCGCCATCTCCCAGATTTCCATGCCTTCTTCGTCGTCGGCCAGGAACTCCTTGAGTTCAGCCACGTCGTCCAGGGCCTTGGTCAGCGTCATGCCCGGGTCAGCGGGGATCATCTTGGAAATGCGGTCAGCCAGGCCATAGGCTTTGCCCTGCACCCGCGCTACATCGCGCACCACAGCCTTGGCCGCCAGGGTACCGAAGGTAACGATCTGGGATACCGCCTGGCGGCCATACTGATCGGCCACGTACTGGATAACGCGGTCGCGTTTTTCCATGCAAAAATCGACGTCGAAGTCGGGCATCGAAACCCGTTCCGGGTTCAGGAAACGTTCGAACAGCAGATCGTATTCCAGCGGGTCCAGATCGGTAATGTCGAGCGAATAGGCGACCAGCGAACCAGCACCTGAACCCCGGCCCGGCCCCACCGGTATGTCGTGTTCCTTGGCCCAGCGAATAAAGTCCATCACGATCAGGAAGTAGCCGGGAAAACCCATCTGAACGATGATGTTCAGTTCGAATTCGAGCCGGGTGACGTATTCGGCATGCTGGCTGGCATAATCCGGGGCGTCCTTTTTCAGGCTCACCGCCAGGCGGCGCTCCAGGCCATCAAAACTCAACTGACGGAAATACTCATCCATGGTCATACCATCGGGGATGGGGTACTCCGGCAGGAAATATTCACCCAGTTTTACCGTGGTTGAACAACGCTCGGCGATCAGCAAACTGTTGTCGATGGCTTCAGGCAAGTCGGAGAACAAGGCCGCCATTTCCTCGGCGCTTTTCAGGTATTGCTGATCGGAGTAACGGCGGGCGCGCTTGGGGTCGTCAATCGTCACCCCATCGTTGATGCAAACCCGGGCTTCATGGGCGTCGAAATCCTCCTGGGTCAGAAACATCACGTCGTTGGTCGCCACCACGGCAATGTCGAGCTCGCGCGCCAGCAACAGACTGCCCTGCACGATGACTTCATCCTGTTCGCGCCCGGTGCGTTGCAATTCCAGATAATAGCGGTCGCCAAATATCGACTGCCAATGCCGGGCAAGCCCGCCTGCCACATCGGCCTTGCCACGGCTTAAAGCCTCACCGACATCACCAAAACGACCGCCGCTGAGCAGAATTAGACCGTCATTTTTAGCCTCTATCCATTCGGATTTGATTACGGCGCGGTCATGTACCTGGTGCGTCTGATACGCGTCGGAAATCAGTTCGATCAGATTACGGTAACCCTGGGCATTTTGTGACAATACGGTCATCCGGAACGGCGCTGCCGCGTCCGCCGGATTCTCAACCCACAGATCGGCGCCCAGTAAAGGCTTGATGCCAGCACCCAATGCCGCATTGTAAAACTTGATCAGCCCGAAAAAGTTGGTGATGTCGGTGATCGCCACCGCTGGCATACCCTGGTTGAGCGCCGCCTGCACCAATGCCTTGGGGCGAATCAGGCCGTCGACCAGTGAATATTCGGTATGAACTCTGAGATGTACAAATTGAGCGGACACGCTGGGTTTTCTCCTTCTTGACCGGCGACCATGGTACTACTTGAGGCAGCCGGTTGGCAGGTACTGATGAGGGCTATTTGTAATTCAAGTTTCGGCGTTCAAATAGACTGAGTCGCCTTGAGTCCGCGCCTGGTGGTAGAGATGCACCTGCGGGGGCGCCGTGAAAACATCCATGTTGGCTTAACTTCGGCATCCATGCCTCAGATACCCCCGCAGGTGCATCTCTACCACCAGTCGCTATCTATTTCGTGAATTCCGAAACTTAAAGTAAATATTTAAATATCAAAGTCAGCACAGTGTGAGTGGCGGGTGCCGGTGATGCCTCTGCGGGGAAGTCCGCAGCAAGGATGCTGCGGTCTAGGCTCCATGGATGGATTTACGCCGACCCCGCAGAGGCACCACCGGTATCCGACGCGGGCCATGGCCTCTAAACTTGACAACGTTGAGCCGTGCCTAAGCTACCTAGCTTATGCCAGAATGGCCCTAACCGGCGCATAACTTCGGCGATGCTCGGCAATAATGCCATGGGCTTTCAACGCCGCCAGATGAACCGGGGTTGGGTAACCTTTATGGCGGGCGAAGCCATATTGTGGGTAGCGCTGGTCGAGCGCGACCATCTCGGCATCCCGGTGGACTTTGGCCAGTATGGACGCCGCTCCGATGGCAGCAATCAAGCTGTCGCCTTTGACAATGGCTTCCGCCGGGCATCGCAACCCGGAGGGCAGCTTATTGCCATCGACCTGACAGAATCCGGGTACCACCGACAGGCCAGCAACCGCCCGGCGCATGGCCAGCAAGCTTGCCTGCAAAATGTTCAGTTCGTCGATTTCGGCGACACTGGCGCGGGCAATACACCAGCTCAGAGCTCGGGCTTTGATTTCTTCACTGAGCTGCTCCCGGCGTTTTGCCGTGAGCGCTTTGGAATCGGTGAGGCCTACAATGGGCTGTTTCGGATCCAGTATAACCGCGGCCGCTACCACATCACCCGCGAGCGGCCCGCGCCCGACTTCATCCACGCCGGCGACAAGATCACCGGCATCCTGAAACACCAGGCCCTGCTGAGTCATTCGGGCTTCACCCCGGCAACGGCTAGCACCGCTTCAGCCGCCTGCTTATCAGCGTCACGCGCCAACTGGCGATGCAGAAACCGGGAGCGCTGTTCAAACTGATTGCGATAATCCCCATCGGTCAGAATTCGGATCAGGTCTTTAGCCAGGCGTTCGGGCGTGGCGTCATCCTGTAACCGTTCCGGTACCCAGTCGCTCTGGGTCAGAATATTGGGCAGGGAAACCCAGCGCGTGGTCGCCATGGCCCGCATGATCCGGAACGTCAGTGCGGTCAGACGATAGGATACGACCATTGGCCGTTTTAGTAGCATGGCTTCCAGCGCCGCAGTTCCAGACGCTAGCAGAACACCGTCGCTGGCGATCATGACCTCGGTAGACTGACCGGCATAAAGCTGAATGTGCAACCCATTACCATGCTGGCGCACCGCCGCCTCGATTTGCTCGCGACGAAACTCATTGGCAGCAGGAATCAGAACCGTCAGCGGCCCCAGTGATTTTTGGGCCAGTGTCGCTGCTTGTAGAAACAGCGGCGCCAGTCGCCCGACTTCACTGCCCCGACTGCCTGGCAATACCGCCAGGCAGAGTCCCTGCTCCGGCACACCCAGGCGTTGTCTGGCGGCCAATCGGTCCGGCTCCATCGGTAGCTGGTCGGCCAGGGTATGGCCGACAAAGGTCACCGGCACCTGATGCTGGCGATAGAAGTCGGCTTCAAAGGGCAATAAAGTCAGCATATGGTCGACACTGCGCCGGATCTTTTTAATTCGGCCCTGTCGCCAGGCCCAGACCGAGGGCGAGACGTAATGCACGGCCTTGATGCCAGCATCACGTAACTGACGCTCCAGACCCAGATTAAAATCAGGCGCGTCGATACCAACGAACACATCCGGCTGCCAGTGAATGCACCAGTCCCGATAGGCGGCCCGAATACGAAATAATTCGCGCAGTCGGCCCAGCACTTCGGTTAGGCCCATTACCGACAAGCGCTCCATCGATACACGGCTGTCCAGCCCTTCGGCGATCATGCGTTCACCGCCGATGCCGCCAAATTCTACCTTGGGATGGCGGGCACGCAACGCCCGCATCAGACCCGCGCCAAGAATGTCGCCACTGGCTTCACCGGCCAGCACGGCTACGCGTAAGGGCCGGGACATCAGCGCACAATACCCCGGCTGGCCGTTTCAATGCTGCGCACAAAGACAGCCACTTCGGGAAATTCGCCGGCAATGGGTGCGAGTTCAGCCAGCGCTGCCTTGGTGGTTTTGCTTTCGCGATACACCGTTTTATAGGCATTGCGCAGCGCCTTTACCGCCTCTGCGGAAAAGCCGCGGCGGCGCAACCCTTCGGTATTCATGCCATGAGGCGAGGCAGGATATCCCTGCACGGTAACGAAGGCGGGAATGTCTTTGAGCACGGTTGAACCGGTTCCGACGAAGGCATGGTCGCCGATAGACACATACTGGTGAACGCCCGCATTACCACCGATGATGGCGTGATAGCCCACTTTGACATGGCCGGCCAACTGAGCGGAATTTGCCAGAATCACCCGGTCCCCGAGAACAACATCGTGGGCCACGTGTGAATAGGCCATCAGCAGGCAGTGACTGCCAACCCGGGTTTCGCCGCTATCCTGAATCGTGCCCCGATGCAGAGTTGCGCATTCTCGAATCGTGTTGTGATCGCCAATGATCAGACGCGTCGGCTCACCCTGGTATTTCAAATCCTGGCAAGCTTCACCGACACTGGCAAACTGAAAGATTTTATTGTGTCGCCCTATGGTCGTCGGGCCATTAATAACAACATGCGGGCCGATCCAGCACCCCTCACCTATTTCCACGTCCGGGCCAATGACGGTATAGGGACCGATCACCACGCCATCGGCAATGCGAGCGGCTTTATCGACCAGAGCGGTGGGGTGAATCACGACGTTGCTTTCCGTTCGGCGCAGACGATATCGGCCATAGCGACTAACTGCCCGTCCACTTCGGCCCGGCAATTGAACTTGAAAATGCCACGACGCTCAGAGACCAGTGTGCTGAACAGATCCAACCGGTCTCCAGGTACCACCTGCTTCTTGAATTTGACGTTGTCGAGCCCGGCGAACAGGTAAAGATACCCCTCACCTGGACGATTCCCGGACGTTGCGAACCCGAGAATAGCTGACACCTGGGCCATGGCTTCACACATCAGCACACCGGGAAAAATGGATTGGCCGGGGAAGTGTCCATTGAACAGCTCTTCATTACCGGTCACGTTCTTGAACCCTACAATTGCCTCACCCGGGGTCAGTTCGGTGACGCGGTCAACCAGCAGAAACGGGTACCGATGCGGTAAAAATTGCTTGATGGCTTCATGATCCAGGGGCACTTCAATGCTCATTACGAGTCCTCAGATTCCGGAGCGGCGGGACCCTTGGCCAGCGCCTTCTCCAATGACTTCAATCGCTGTTCATACTGGTCTAATTGACGCAATCGCGCAACGGTGCGGCGCCATTCCCGACTGGGCTGTACCGGCCAGCCAGACGAATAGACACCGGCATCCGGTAAGCTTTTGGTCACCATGGCCTGGCCGGTAAAGTGCGACCCGGCGGCGATATCAATGTGGCCGGCAAAACCAGCCTGTCCGCCCACCGTGCAGCCCGACCCCAGGGTTGTACTGCCGGCAATACCGACCTGACCGGCAATGGCCGTCGACTGACCAATGACGACGTTGTGGGCAAGGTGCACCAGATTATCAATGATGACATCGTCTTCAATGCGGGTATCCTGAATCGCGCCCCGGTCGATGGTTACGTTGGCACCAATATCGACCCGGTCACCAATGCGCACGGTGCCTAACTGGGCAATGCGTTGCCAATGCCCCTGGTCGGGCGCAAAACCGAACCCGTCGGAGCCAATCACCGCACCGGGCTGAACCCGACAATCATCGCCCAGCACCACGGCATGACGCAGGGTGACGTTAGCCATAATCCGTGTATTTCTGCCAATTTGAACACCGGCCTCAAGTACTGCACCCGCCCCAATGTCACTAGCGTCTCCGACCACCACCCCAGGGCCGATAACCGCCCGCGCACCGACGCTCACGCCCGCACCGAGCACGGCATCCACCGCCACCGACGCGCTGCTGTCGATTTGCCCGGACGGAGCTGGCTCCCGGCTGAAGCAGTGCGATACATGGGCGTAAGCCAGATAGGGGTCGACAACGACAATCAGGGCTGCAGAGGCTGGTGCCTGGTCAACCAGGTCCGGTTTTAGCAGGATCGCCGTTGCCTGACTGTCCGCCAGGTACGAGGCATACTGACGGTTAGCCAGAAACGCCAGGCCACCGTGCCTCGCCTCGTTCAGAGCCGCCAATTGCTCCAGTGGCGTGTCCCACGCTTGTTCATTGCCACCCAGCTCGGCATCAAGCCGGTCAGCCAACAGTCGGGCTGTTATCATTGTTTTACTCGTCAGCTTATTGTTCTGCCTGGTACAGCGTATTGAACTCTTCCAATACCGCTTCGGTAATGTCCAGCGAATTACGATGGTAGACAACGGCGGCCTTGTCCAGAATCACATCGAATTCATTGCCATCCACTGCTGCTTCAATGGCCCGGGCCATCATCGGCTGATACTGCTCAATAAAAGCATTACGACGCTCACCCTGAACCTGCTGCAACTGACGCACCAGCTGCTCTCGCTGGCGGGCTCGCTGCTGCAATTCAGATTCGAGTTCGGCCATCTCGGCTTCTGTCATGATATCAGCGTCGGTACGCGCCCGACTTTGCAGTTGCTGGATCGACTGACCCAGCGTCTGCACTTGTTGTTCTTCCTGTTCAAACTCCCGTTTCAGCTCGGCGGTCGCATCCTGGGCTGCATCGCTGTTAAACAGGACATAATTCTGATCCAGTAGCGCGACTTCGGTAGCCTGGACGGACGCTGCCAATCCGAGGGCGACAAGTGCAAGGGTCGCCCGGCGCAGCCAGATTGATACTCTGGTTGAGACAATGCGTTGTGCTGAAATAATCATGCTATCTCCTGTTCAGTTCGAGTGATGCGGTACCAACCTGCAATTATCGCAGGTCATTCTAGTGCGAAAGGCCAAAGCTGAGTAGTGGGCTCCGCCAACCGCCATTTCAACCGGTCTTTCCGTCTCAGTAGCCAATGCCAATGGTAAAGGCAAAGTTCTTCTCAAGATCGCCTTCTCGCGCATTCAACGGCCAGGCATAACTGAAACTCAACGGTGCGAGCGGTGTAATCCAGGTGATATCAATACCAGCGGCATAGCGTAAATCGTCCAGATCAACACCGTTGGCGCAGTTTGCATTGCCGCTACGACAAGCGTCGGTAAAGACATTACCACCATCGATAAACAACGAGGCGCGGAAGGCATCCTGACTCTGAACAAAAGGCATCGGTATCAGCAATTCAGCACCGTATTCAATTTTGATATTGCCGCCTATGGGCGACGGGTCGGCCAGAGGGTCATTACTGCCATCCAGATTAGGGGTACTCAAAGGCCCCAGTGAACCATACTGATACCCCCTAACAGACCGTACACCGCCTGAATAAAAATGTTTGTAAAATGGCAGCCGCTCGGCATCGCCATAACCGCTGCCATAGCCCATATCGGAATGAAGTCGGATGCTAAACTGGTCGTTAATCGGAAAATACTGTTCAGCACTGCCGGTCAGTCGATAATAGGTTAGATCGCCAAGTGGCGTAGCTACTTCGCTCGACAGCGTCAGCTGGCGCCCGCGGTTGGCTTTGAAGGTTCCGTTCAGGCTGTTGTAATTCCAGGTTAACCGGGTATCAATGATTTCATAGTCATCGCCGTTACTGTCCCGGAAATCCGTCATTTCCTGTGGCGCGCTGTCACTAAGGAATAATTCATCCTGACTGTAGCCGACACCATAGGTAATCCGCTGGTTCTCAGACAACGGATAGCCCAAACGTAACCGGCCACCGGCCGTATTCGTTGCGTAAGTACTGAACGTCTGCTCACTGAAATCGGTACGACGGTAATACAGGTCGATCCCGCGGCTGACGCCGTAAATGGTGAAATACGGATCTTCAAACGACAGGTTATAATTCTGTTCGGAATTATTGACCGTCACCGACGCCGAGAAGTCGTAGCCCTTGCCCTGAAAGTTCTTTTGCTCAACCCTGGCTTCGGTAAAAAAGCCACTCACATCCGAATAGCCGACTGAACCGGTAATCTGACTGTTGGTGGTTTCTTCTACCGTGACGATCAGGTCGACCAGATCATCCCGCCCCTCAATGCGCTGGGTACGGATATCCACACGACTGAAATACCCCAGACGTTCGAGCCGCTGACGCGATAACCGAACGTTGCTGTTGATCACCAGCGCACGTTCCAGCTGGCGCATTTCACGTCGAATTACCTCATCGTTGGTTTCCGAGTTACCACGAATCTCGATGCGATTCACATACACCGGCTTGCCCGGGTTAACACTGAGTGTGACCTCCACGGTCTGTGCATCACGATCAGGGTCAAGCTCACTGTTGACCTCCGCAAACGCATAGCCCTGGTCACCCAGCACATCGTTGATGCGCGAGGACAAATCACTGATTTCAACGCGCGAATAGACGTCTCCAGCGGTTACGTTGATCAGCGCTTCAAGTTCCTCATCCAGATCGACCAGATCCCCGGTCAGTGACAATCCTGACACCCGGTAAGGTTCACCCTCGAATACATTCAGGATCAGCGTAATGTCCGCCTTGTTGTCGGAAATCGACACCTGATGGGATTCCAGCCGGAAGTCCAGATAGCCGCGATCCAGATAATAGTCTTCCAGGCGTGCCAGATCACCGGTCAGCTGCGCCTGACCAAAACGGTTGCGCCGCGCGATGAACTGAAACGGGTAGCGCTTGCTGGTCTCACGCAGGCGCAACGCTGCCTGCAATTCATCGTCGGTAAAAACTGAATTGCCGGTGATTTCGATATGATCAATCTTGGCCACCGGACCTTCACTGATCACCAGTTCGACGTCGACCCGGTTCAGCGACAGCGGTGTCACCTCAGGTACCACCGTGGCATTGTAACGGCCCTGAATGCTGTACTGGCGTTCAAGCTCAAGTTCAATCCCTTCCAACAGGGACTGATTAAAAATCTCGCCTGCTTCAAGCCCGACATCTGACATCACCCGTTCCAGTGTCTCAGTCGGAATCACCTTGTTGCCAGAAAAATCAACGGTGTTGATGGCGGGGCGTTCGGTCACCTCGAAAATCAGCGTATTGCCTTCGCGCAGCACCTGAACATCACTGAAATAGCCAGTGCTGTAGACCGCACGCAGCCAGTCATCTGCGGACTCAGTATCTATCTGATCGCCCTCCTGGATCGGCAACGCCTGCAAAACCGACCCCAGCGAAACCCGCTGCAGGCCATTGACGGTCAGGGCGTCAACCCGAAACGGTTCCGCCATGGCACCTGCACTGAATACCAGCGCCAGGGCTGCCGCGACAACAAATCTCATAGTTACTCCTGTTCGTTAAAATCGGTTCCGTCGGGGCAGCAGCCGGGACAGGCAATACGACCGATCATTGACCGTTACAATCGGCCGATATCATTCACAAACGCCAATACCATCAGCCCGACAATTAACATCAGGCCAATCTGAGACCCTATCACCTGCAAACGCTCCGATAGGGGCTTGCCGCGCATCCATTCAACCGCGTACATCACTATATGGCCACCATCCAGCACTGGAATAGGCAGCAAGTTAACCACACCCAGACTGATGCTGATGAACGCCAGAAACCGAATAAAACTTTCGGCACCACCCTGTACCGAATCACCGGCCATCTGGGCCATCGAAATAGGGCCACCAATCTGTTCAACCGACACCAGACCCGTCACCATTTTGCCGAGCATCGCAAAACTCAGCCCAACCATGTCGGCGGTATCCTGCAAGCCCAGCCAAATCCCGGTCCAGGGCCATTCACGCTGCACAATAATTTGCTCTTCCGGCCAGGGTGTCGGCGCAGCCACCGCGCCGATGTAGCCCTGGCTCTGGCCGTCGATCTCACGCTCAGCCGGGGTGACGATGATCGTTTGCTGGCTCAGATCACGTTCCAGCAATACTGATAAAGGCCGGTCGCCATTGGGCTGAATAATACCGACCCAGTCCACCCAATTTTCGATCATTTGACCATTGACCGAAACAATTCTGTCACCGGCTTGCAAACCGGCTGCTTCAGCCGCCCCTCCCGGTAGCACCTGTCCAATAACCGCCGGTATTTCCGGCCGGCTCGGATACAGACCCAAACTGGCCATGGGGTTCGGTTCGGTATCGCGCGCCATCCACTGGCTGATAGGCAGCTGCAGACGCTGCACCTGCTGCTCCCGACGCACCGTGAGCTCAATGACACCGGTGTCACCTACGCGTCGGGCCAGTGCAAGATTAATGTCCGTCCAGTCGTCGACGGATCGGCCATCGACCTGCTCGATGACATCACCCCGTTGCACCCCGGCTTCCGCGGCGGGTGTTTGTGCAGGAGGCGCGTCCGCCCAGGGCGCCAGCCCTTGCACGCCAATACTGTACAGCAGTGCGAACGCGAGAATGGCGAACAAAAAGTTGGCAATAGGCCCGGCAGAGGCGACCGCTATACGCTGGGCCGGGGTCTTGCGCGTAAACGCCCGATCGAGGTCAGCCTCGTCAACCGGGCCTTCCCGCTCATCGAGCATTTTCACGTAGCCACCCAGTGGGATCCAGGCGACCACAAATTCGGTGCCATGCCGGTCGTACCAGCGAAACAAAGGCTGGCCAAAGCCCACTGAAAAGCGCAACACCCGAATCCCGTTGCGCCGGGCCACCCAAAAGTGGCCGTATTCATGCACCGTCACCAGAATACCAAGAGCCACCAGAATACCGAGAATGTTGGTTAGAATGGCCATCATGTCCGTGCCTCTATCGCTGCCTTCGCCAAAGCCCGGGCGCGTGCATCAATGCCGAGCAGTTGCTCAACCGAGGTGGCGGGTTCATGCGCCAGTTGGTTAAGCACGAGTTCATTAATGTGGGCGATTTGAGGAAATGACAGACGCCGCTGCAGAAAGGCCTCAACGCTGACTTCATTGGCGGCATTCAGTACCGCCGGGCAGGTTCCACCGACGGCGATGGCTTCTTCCGCCAGGCGCAGGCACGGGAATCGGCCCCGGTCTGGCTGATCGAAGCTGAGCCCCAACTGGGCGGTAAACTCAAGGGCGGCACTGCCACTGTCGATGCGATCCGGATAGGCCAACCCGTAGGCTATCGGGGTACGCATATCGGGTGTTCCCAGTTGCGCAATCACTGAGCCATCGACGTAACGCACCATAGAGTGAATCACACTTTGCGGATGCACCACCACTTCGACATCCGCTGGTTGCAGACCAAACAGCCAGCAGGCTTCAATCAACTCCAGCCCCTTGTTCATCAGGGTGGCGGAATCAACCGAAATTTTCTGACCCATGGACCAGTTAGGATGCGCAACCGCTTGCTCGGGTGTTACCTGCTCCAGTTGCTCGGCGGTAAAGTTCAGAAAGGGACCGCCAGAGGCCGTCAGCAAAACAGACGCCACACCCTGAAGTCGGTGCTCACCGGGCATGCATTGAAAAATGGCATTGTGCTCACTGTCAATCGGCAGCAACTCGGCACCGGATTGCTGTACCGCCGACATCAGCAGATCGCCAGCCACAACCAGGCTTTCCTTGTTGGCCAACAACAGACGCTTACCCGCCCGGGCAGCCGCCAGCGAGGACAGCAGCCCGGCGGAACCGACAATGGCGGCCATCACTATCTGAACATCCGGATGCTCGGCCATGGCTTCAAGTGCGGCTGTCCCGACCAGTATTTCGGTGTGGTCGCCAGGCAGCCGTGCCGCCAGCTCACGCTGGCTGTTAACATCAGGCACAACCGCATAACGCGGCCGGTGCTGTTCAATTTGTTGCGCCAGCAAATCAATGTTGCGATGCCCCGACAGGGCAAATACCCCAAAGCGATCCGGGTGGCGGGCAATGACATCCAGGGTATTGCAGCCAACGGATCCGGTCGAGCCGAGCACCGTCACCCATTGACGTGACCCGGCAGCGGGCACTGAGACACTATAGGAAAGGGCCATGGCTACAGAATCACCACTAGCAACAACACACAAAACATCGGCGTCGCAGCACAGAGGCTGTCGATCCGGTCCAGTATCCCGCCATGCCCCGGCAGCAGGGCAGAACTGTCCTTGATACCCCGGTGACGTTTCAGCAGGCTTTCAAACAAATCACCCAGCACCGAAATGGCCACCACCAGGGCGCTGATCACCAGCAACAATGCCCATTGCACGGGCGACAGTCCGGGTAGAAAAAACCAGGCCATCAGGGCTGACAGCACCACCGATGTAGCCATCCCGCCATAGACGCCCGCCCAGGTCTTGCCAGGGCTAACAGAAGGCGCCAGCTTGCGGTGGCCATACGTTTTGCCAGCAAAATAGGCACCGATGTCGGCACCCCAGACCAGCAACATCAGCCAGGTCAGTACCAGATTGGCATTCGGCTGCCCCTTGAGCACATTCAACCCCAGCCAGAGCGGCAGCAACACCGGCAAGGCCATCAGCAGGCTTACCCAACGGTGCCGTATCCAGGCCTGACTGGCCGGGTACCGAAATACCATGACCAGGGCGAACAACCACCACAGCAAAGACCACAGAGTCAATTGCAACCAGGTCACCGCCGTGCTGGTCTGCAGCCACCACAGTACTCCGAGTGTGCAGGCCGTCAACACGGCCATGCCCAGACGCGTGGACAGGCGTTGAAAACCGGCCAGATTGGCCCATTCCCAGGCACCCACTACAACGATGGCGCCAATAAAAGCCGCGAACCAGGTTTCCGGCAGCCAGTAAATACAGGCCAGCATCAGCGGGGCCAATACCAGTGCGGTCATCACGCGTGTGATTAACATAATTAAGAGGTCACTCTTTGTTCCAGTTGCTCGTCGGTCCGGCCAAAGCGGCGCACCCGGCCGGCGAAACTGGCGAAGGCTCGCTGCAACGAATTTTCATTAAAATCCGGCCAGAACTCATCGGTGAAGTAAAATTCGGTATAGGCAAACTGCCAGAGCAGGAAATTTGAAATACGCTGTTCACCCGCCGTCCGAATGCACAGATCCGGCGCGGGCAAATCACCCAGAGCAACACGGGCTTGCATGGCCGCTTCGGTGACATCGTCCGGGGTCAGCCGCCCACAGGCTACATCACGAGCCAGGCTCCGGGCCGCCTGGGTAATGTCCCAGTGACCGCCGTAGTTGGCCGCGATAACCAGCGTCATACCGGTATTGTTGACCGTCAACGCCTCAGAACGGGCTATCGCTGCCTGAATAGCAGCGCTGAACCCGGTCTTGTCGCCAATGATGCGCAGTTTCAAATTATTCTCGTGCAGCTTTTTAACTTCACGGTTCAGCGCCATCAAAAACAATTCCATCAGGGCGTTGACCTCGTCTCGGGGACGACGCCAGTTTTCAGAGCTGAACGCGTACAGCGTCAATACTTCCACACCCGCTCGGGCACTGTGTTCGACAACGGTTCTTACCGCTTTTGCACCAGCTTTGTGCCCTGAAATACCGCCCAACAATCGCTTTTTCGCCCAGCGATTATTTCCATCCATGATAATGGCCACATGGCGAGGAACAGAACTGGCTCCTGCTGAAGTTGCTGTGGTCATAGGCTTCCTTTAACGGCTCTGACCGCTGCCAGCCAAATGCATATTGCTGGCAAAAACGGCCTGAACTCGGCTGTTCATTTCAGCGGCGACGGCACCCTTGTTGTTTGTGCTACGCCGTCCCTACAAAAAACAAAGGCAACATGGGGCTACCATGCTGCCTGAGTCGAGGTCCTGTGACGGCACTAAACCGTCATCAGTTCCTTTTCTTTACTGGCCAGATGCGCTTCAACCTGAGCGGTCGCGGCGTCGGTCAGCTTTTGTACTTCGTCCTCGGCACCGCGGGCCTCATCTTCAGACAGTTCTTTCTCTTTAACCAGTTCCTTGATGGTGGCATTGGCGTCGCGTCGTCCGCTGCGGATCGACACGCGCGCCTTTTCGGCTTCAGCGCGCGCCACCTTGATCATATCTTTACGCGACTCTTCAGTCAGCGAGGCCATAACCACACGAATTTTGTCGCCAGACGTGGCCGGGTTCAGACCCAGATCTGCCTTCATGATGCCGCGCTCAATTTCCGGCACCAGATTCTTCTCCCAGGGCACGATCCCCAGGGTACGTCCGTCTTCAACGCTTATGTTCGCCACCTGCTTAAGCTGAGTGGGCGTTCCATAATAGTTGACCATCACGCTGTCGAGAATCGCGGGATTGGCCCGGCCAGTTCGAATCTTGTTGAAACCGTCGTCCAGTGCGCCAATTGCCTTGCGGTTGTGCGCCTCAACTTCTTTTTTTATGTCTTCGATCATGCAGTTATATCCTCTACCATCAGCGTTCCTTCGTTACCGCCTACCATCAGCGATATCAACGCTCCTGGTTTGTTCATATTAAACACCCGGACCGGCATTTTATGGTCCCGCACCAGACAAACAGCGGTCAAATCCATCACACCTAACTGTTTCTCAAGCGCCTCGTTGTAGGTCAGACGATCATATTTTACCGCATCCGGATTGGTTCGGGGATCATCATTATACACACCGTCGACATTCGTTGCCTTGAGCACCAGATCCGCCTCAATTTCGATACCGCGCAGGCAGGCCGCTGAATCGGTAGTGAAAAAGGGGTTACCGGTACCGGCGGCAAAAATTACCACATCACCCTGAGTCAGGTAGCGAATGGCGCTGCGCCGGTCGTAGTGCTCAACAATACCGGACATGGGAATGGCTGACATCACCCGGCTGCGAATGTTGGAGCGCTCCAGCGCGTCGCGCATCGCCAGGGCATTCATAACCGTCGCCAGCATACCCATGTGATCCCCGGTTACCCGATCCAGCCCGGCTTCGTTCAGTGCCTTGCCGCGAAACAGATTGCCGCCCCCGATTACCAGCCCAACCTGAACCCCGATACCCACCAACTGACCAATCTCCAGTGCCATGCGATCCAGAACCTTCGGGTCGATGCCGAAGCCCTGTTCGCCTGAAAGTGCTTCGCCGCTGAGCTTGAGCAAAATGCGCTTATGACGCGGATGGGGGTCTTTCGAGGGCATGGTAGTCTCCTAAACAAGGTCACTGAAACGTAAAACAGAGGGGGATATCCAATCCGCGCTGCTACTGTGCGACGCGAACGTCGCTGGTGCAAGCGGGATTCGCGTAAACAGACCCGCCTGCGAGTCCGGCACTATGCACTGGCCTGCACGGAGTGCCGGTGCGGGCCAAAAAAAAGGGCAGTCAAACTGCCCTTTCTAGCTTAACTGCCCTTGGCAGCGGCGGCGACTTCAGCGGCGAAGTCGACTTCTTCACGCTCAATACCTTCACCCACTTCCAGGCGCAGGAAGTTGAGGATTTCAGCACCAGCATTCTTGGCCAGAGTGCCGACCCTGGTATCCGGGTCCTTGACGAACGGCTGTTCCAGCAGTGAAATCTCCGCAACAAACTTCTTCAGGCGGCCCTGAACCATCTTCTCGATGATTTCAGCTGGTTTGCCAGAATTCTCGGCCTGAGCAAAAACCACTTCTTTCTCACGCTCCAGCACGTCTTGTGGCACCTGATCAGCAGAAACAAACTGCGGATTGATGGCGGCCACGTGCATGGCAACGTCGCGACCCAGCTCTTCATTACCACCTTTCATTTCAACGGCCACGCCGATACGGCCACCGTGAACGTAGGTTGCAACGGTTTTGCCTTCACCACCGAGCAATACAACACGGCGCACAGAGATGTTTTCACCGATTTTCTGAACCAGCGCTTCACGCGTTGATTCCAGTTCACCCGCCATCAGGGCTGCAACGTCACTCTGCTGATCAGCAAAGGCTTTATCGGCAACCGCATTGGCAAAATCCAGGAAGTTGTCGTCACGGGCGACAAAGTCGGTCTCGCTGTTCACTTCGAGCAGCAAGGCGCGGCTGTTGTCCGCAGACTGGCGCGTTACAATAATGCCTTCAGCCGCGGTACGACCAGCTTTCTTGGCCGCTTTCAGGCCTGATTCCTTGCGCATGGTGTCAATAGCGGCTTCGATGTCGCCATTCGACTCAACCAGTGCTTTTTTGCACTCCATCATGCCAAGACCGGTACGCTCACGCAGTTCTTTTACCAGGGCTGCTGTGATATTAGCCATAGTGTGTTCCTCATTTATTAATTGGATTCGGTTCACCCGCCCAGTGCGTACAGCAGCGGGCGGACCCTTAAATTCGCTACACCGGCTGCGACAGGCTGGTCGCATTCAGGCGTCTGTATAGCAAAAAGGGGCCTAGGCCCCTTTTTCGCTTGCCTGAGCCGTGCTCCGATTACTCGGCTGGGGTGTCTACGACGGCGTCAGCAACTTCAACAAACTCGTCAGCCTGGGTTGCATTGGCAGCCTTGGCTTCCAGAACAGCGTTAGCCACTGAGCTGGCGTAGATCTCAATGGCGCGAATAGCGTCATCGTTGCCCGGAATCACAATGTCCACACCGTCGGGGTTCGAGTTACTGTCGACAACGCCGATGACCGGGATGCCCAGTTTGTTGGCTTCCTGAATGGCAATGCGCTCGTGGTCAACGTCGATCACGAACAGGGCATCCGGAAGACCGCCCATGTCCTTGATACCGCCGATGGTGCGCTCCAGCTTATCGATTTCGCGCTCGCGCATCAGACGCTCTTTCTTGGTCAGCTTGTCGAAAGTGCCGTCTTTGCTTTCCGCATCCAGTTCACGCAACCGCTTGATCGACTGGCGAATGGTTTTGTAGTTGGTCAGCATGCCGCCCAACCAGCGGTGAGCCACATAGGGCATGCCAGCGCGGGTAGCTTCTTCGCGAATGATCTTGCTGGCAGACCGCTTGGTACCAACAAACAGCACTTTATTCTTGGCAGCGGCCAGTTCACCAATCTGTACCAGTGCCTGGTTCAGGGCCGGAACAGTATGTTCTAGGTTAATGATGTGAATCTTGTTACGGGCACCAAAGATGTATTTACCCATCTTCGGGTTCCAGTAACGGGTCTGGTGACCAAAGTGAACGCCTGCTTTGAGCAGGTCACGCATAGAAACAGTAGCCATAGTATCCTCACTGGTTCGGGTTAAGCCTCCACACACCCCATGATTCAACCCCAGACCAGATATGGCCCCGGGCACCCGGAATCATGTGCCGGTGCATGTGAGAGTTAATAGACACAGCCTGAATCAACAACGATTCTGACCGCATTCCTTTGAACAGTCTGTCCAAAGCGGCGCGCTTTATACCATAAACAGAGGCTGAATCAAAGCTTTTTGCCACCCTGGCAACCCCGCCGGGCCGTGTCAAAAGCCGCTCGCAGCGCCTTCTATACGGGTTTGTGGCAGCGGTGCTGCAAGTCGATGCCAAAAGCTTTAGAATGATGCGCCACTATTCACGTTCGCCCTGGGAAACTCATGTCTGTAACCATTAAGACCGCCGAAGAAATTGAAAAAATGCGCGTGGCGGGCCGGCTTGCCGCTGAAGTACTGGAAATGATTGGAGAGTACGTTCAGCCGGGCGTCAGCACCGGGGAACTCGACCGGATCTGCCACAACCACATTGTGGAAGTCCAGGGAGGCATACCGGCGCCGCTTAACTATGGCAGCCCGCCCTTCCCCAAGTCGATCTGCACCTCAGTCAACCACGTGATCTGCCATGGCATTCCCAGCGATGACAAGATTCTGAAAAAAGGCGACGTCGTCAACATCGACGTTACCGTTATCAAAGACGGCTATCACGGTGACACCAGCAAGATGTACTTTGTCGGGGAGCCCCAGCCTCATCTGGAACGCCTGGTCCGGGTCACTCAGGAATGCCTGTATAAAGGTATTGAACTGGTGCGTCCGGGAACCCGCCTGGGCGATATCGGGCATGTTATCCAGCAACATGCCGAGGCCAACTATTATTCGGTTGTCCGCGAGTATTGTGGCCATGGTATCGGTGCTGTCTTCCACGAAGAACCCCAGGTGCTGCACTACGGCCGGCCCGGTACCGGCATGGAATTGAAGGAAGGCATGATCTTCACCATTGAACCGATGATTAACGCCGGCAAGGCGCAATCAAAAGTGCTGGGTGATCAGTGGACTGTGGTGACCCGGGACCGCAAGGCCTCAGCTCAATGGGAGCACACCCTGCTGGTAACGCCCACCGGCGTCGAGGTACTGACCCGGCGTCAGGAGGAATCCTTTTAATCCCGGCCCTTTCAGTCCGAGGGGTTACCGTCCCGGGGCCCAGCCGGACTCTTTAACACGCACCATGATGTCGTCTCTTTAGGATGAGTGCATGAATCTGAACGATTATGCCGATGCTGACCTGATTGATGCAGACAGTCTGACGCAGGTAAAGACCCAAAAACCGCCCAGGAAGGCATTGCGTCGAGCTCTGGATCACCTCTATCAGACGCTGGAGCGGCGGTTTCTGCAGGGCGAACCCATTCGCACCCTGGTGTTCGGCCGGACCTGGGCCATGGATCAGATTCTCACCGCGGCCTGGCGACACTTTGACTGGCACCACGAACAGAACATCGCTTTGGTCGCGGTCGGTGGCTACGGGCGTGGCGAGCTGCTGCCCAAGTCAGACATCGATTTGCTCCTGCTGTTCGACGAAGAAGCCGACATCGACGTCAATGTCGATTCGATCCAGGCGTTTCTGACGCTAATGTGGGATCTTAAACTCGATATCGGCCACAGTGTGCGCACGCTGGAGGCGTGCCAGGAAGAAGCCAGGGGCGACGTCACCATCACCACCAACCTGATGGAAAGCCGCACTCTCACCGGCAACCCAACCCTGCGTCAGCGTGTTTCCGGGCTGGTCAGCCAGGCCCACATCTGGCCCAGCGATGACTTCTATAAAGCTAAACTGAACGAACAGACCCATCGTCACCAAAAGTACAATGAAACCGAGTACAACCTGGAACCCAACGTCAAAGCCGGGCCCGGCGGACTGCGTGACATCCAGACCATCGCCTGGGTGGCGAAACGCCATTTTGGCGACACAGATTTGGCCGAACTGGTCGAGCGCGGCTTCCTTACCGATGCCGAATACCAGGCTCTGATCGACGGCCAGGACTACTTATGGCGCATCCGCTACGCACTGCATCATTTCAGCGGCCGCGAAGAAGACCGCTTGTTGTTTGATCTGCAAGAGAAGGTCGCCGAACAGTTTGGCTACCAGGACCGTGAAGGACAGCTGGCCGTCGAACATTTAATGCAAGATTATTTCCGCCAGGTGTTCAAGCTTCGGGCTTTGAACATCATGCTACTGCAACTGTTCGACGAAGCCATTCTGCACCAGAACGAAGACGACCAGCTGATTCCGATCAACACCCGGTTTCAGGTGCGCAACGGCTATATCGAAACCCTTCATGACGCTGTGTTCATCCGCACACCCTCAGCTTTGCTGGAGATCTTTGTGCTCTGCGCGCAACGGCCCGATACCAAAGGCATTCGAGCCTCTACCATTCGCCAGATCTTTGCCAACCGGCATCGCATCAATGGCAAATTCCGCCAGGATTTGCGCAACATCACCTTTTTTATGGAATTGCTGCGCAGCCCGGCGGGGGTGTCGACCAACCTAATGCGGATGAACCAGTACGGCATTCTTGGCCGCTATCTGCCGGAATTCGGGTTGATCGTTGGGCAAATGCAGTACGACCTGTTCCATGTGTTCACCGTCGACGCCCATACCCTGCTGACCATCCGTAACCTGCGCCGTTTCCGCCACGCCAATAACACCGCCGAATTTCCCATTGCCACCAAGGTGATTCACCAGTTACCCAAAGTCGAACTGGCCTACATAGCAGCGCTGTATCACGATATTGGCAAGGGTCGCGGTACCGACCATTCCGTCGAAGGTGCCGAGGAAGTACGACGTTTCGCGCTGCGTCACCGGATGACGGCCTGGGAAAGTGATTTGGTGGTCTGGCTGGTGCGCAACCATCTGCTGATGTCGACCACCGCCCAGCGACTGGACATTTCCGACCCCGAAGTAATCAACCACTTCACCCAGCAGGTCGGCGACATCCACCGGCTCAATTACCTCTACGTGTTGACGGTGGCCGACATTTACGCCACCAACCCCAACCTGTGGAACAGCTGGCGCGCCTCGCTGCTGAAAAAGCTCTACAACGAGGCCATGTCCGCCCTGCGGCGCGGCCTGGAAAACCCGATGGACAAGGAAGAACGCATTCGCGATGTCCAGTCGGCGGCCATGGCCATGCTGCGCGACGGCGGCTTTACCGAAGCCGAAATCCTGCAGCTCTGGGACAACCCCGGCGGCGACTATTTTCTGCGTGAAAGCCCGGAAAATATCGCCTGGCATACCCGTGCCATCGCCAACCACGGCCTGAATGTACCGTTGGTGCTGATTCGTGAAACCGATGAACACAGCTTTGCCGGTGCCACCCAGATCTTCATCTACGCACCGGACCGACCGCACCTTTTTGCCGACATCGCCGCCTGTCTCGACAGCTGTGAACTGGACATTCAGGATGCGCGCATCATGACCTCCTCGGCCTCGGATTTCAGTCTCGATACCTTCATTGTGCTCGACGAGGAAGGCCACAGTATTGGCAACAACCCGGCCCGCCTGCGCGATGTTCAGCACCGCCTGCTGCTTGCCATTCAGGACCCGGAAGACACCGCCACGCCCAACCGTCGTCTGTCGCGCCGGCTGAAGCACTTCAGCATCCCGCCCATCATTACCGTCAGCAACGATCCGGCCAACCACCGCACCGTGGTTGAAGTCATCACGTCAGACCGGCCAGGCCTGCTCGCCGACATCGGCCTGGCGTTCAAACGCCTCGACCTGCGTATGCAAAGCGCCCGCATTTCGACCCTGGGCGAACGGGTGGAAGACGTCTTCTTTGTGGTCGACAACCAGAATGAACCGCTGCACGATTCGCACCGCGTTGCCGAATTGCAGAAACAACTGACCGAGACCATAGAACAGGGACAACACCCATGAATCCGTTAATGGCCCGGCTGATGCCCTACCCATTCGAGAAACTCAAACACCTGACCGCGAACATCACTCCGGCCGACCTGCCGGAAATCGCCTGGTCCATCGGTGAACCCAAACACGCCGCGCCGGATTTTCTAAGCGGCATCCTGAATAAAAACCTGGGCGGTTTTTCCCAGTATCCGGCAACCAATGGTCTCCCGGCGCTGCGGGAAACCATCAGCCAGTGGTGTCAGCGCCGGTTTCATTTGCCCGCGGGTAGCTTAACGGCCGAACAGAATGTGTTGCCGGTTACCGGCACCCGCGAAGCGCTGTTCGCAATCGTTCAGGCCTTGTTCGATGCCGGTTCCAGCAAGCGCGAAGTCTGGATGCCGAACCCCTTTTACCAAATTTATGAAGGCGCCACCTTCCTGGCTGGCGGCGAACCCCGTTACTTGCCCTGCCTGGCAGAGACTGATTATCAACCGAACTTTGACGCCCTGACCGACGCCGACTGGGACAACTGCCAGATGCTGTTTCTGTGCACCCCGGGCAACCCCTCCGGCCAACCCTTGTCGCTGGAACAACTGCAGCGGCTGATTCGCAAAGCCATCGCCCACGATGTGCTGCTAATCAGTGATGAATGCTACAGCGAACTCTACCGGGATGAAGACCGGCCGCCGCCAGGGTTGCTGCAAGCAGCAGCCGCCATGGGTCATACCGACTATCGCCACTGCCTGGTGTTTCACAGCCTGAGCAAGCGCAGCAATTTGCCGGGTCTGCGCAGTGGCTTTGTCGCTGGCGATGCCAGCCTGATTGCCGAATTCCTGCGTTACCGTACCTACCATGGTTGCGCCATGCCGCTACCGCACCAGCATGTATCCATCGCCGCCTGGCAAGACGAAACCCATGTTGCCGACAACCGGGCGCTGTACAACCAGAAGTATCAGGCCGTGCACGACATACTGTCGGACAAGATGCCGGTACGCATACCGGATGCCAGTTTCTACCTCTGGCCCGATCTGGAACGGGACGACACCCAGGTTGCCTGTGAGTGGCTGCAAAAAGCCAATATTCGGGTTTTGCCAGGTCAGTACCTGTGCCGAACCATCGACGGAGTAACTCCGGGTTACGGTCATGTGCGTATCGCGCTGGTGGCTGAGCTGGAGGCCTGCATCGACGCCGCCGAGCGCCTGCGCGCCCTACTCTGACTCGCTGACAGACCCATCAAGAAGGAAGCACGACGGTTATGATCCGCATTTACGGCATTCGCAACTGCGATACCATTAAAAAAACCCTGGCCTGGTTTGCCGACCAGGATGTACCGGTAGACTTTATCGACTACAAAAAAATGCCACCCGACGAGACGCTACTGCGCTCCTGGCTGACGCAACTGGACTGGGAGCAGCTGGTCAACAAGCGAGGCACGACGTGGCGCAAACTGCCGCAAGACCTGCGTGACACCATGACCGAGGCCGCAGCCATCGAACAGATGATCGCCAACCCATCGCTGATAAAGCGGCCCCTGGTTGACCATAACCGTACCCTGAGCGTCGGCTTTGACGAAGAACACTTTACGAATCTGGCGGCCATGACTCGCTGAGTCAGCTGCAGCGCAAACACTCACTATTCAACACTTACTGAGAGGATAACTTTATGGGCTATTTTGCAGTGGCAATCGGCACCGCCACCCGAAACAAAGACGGCAAGATCATCGAATCCTGGTTCCCACAGCCGATTCTCAACCCGTCGGACGACCTGATTTCCACCCTGAGCCAGATTGCCAAACTCAACGGCGGCAATGAAGCCCTGGTGATTGAAAACACCCTGATGAGCACCCTCGCGGATTGCTTCAACCAGGCCGATCACAATGAAAGCGCCCAGTTCTGTCGCGCGGCCGAAAGCAGCCATCAGACCATTGTGCTGACCGCGCTGGAAACCGACGCGGCACCCGTCTCAGTCGCTGAAGGCTACCTAAAGCTGCATCTGCTGTCGCATCGCCTGGTCAAGCCCCACGGCTGCTCTCTGGACGGGTTGTTCGGCCTGCTGCACAACATCGCCTGGACCAACGAAGGCCCGATTGACCTGCCCGAGCTCGCCGACCGCCAAATGGAAGCGCGCCTCACCGGCCGCACGATGGATGTTCAGTGCGTCGACAAGTTCCCGAAAATGACCAACTATGTTGTGCCCAAAGGCATTCGCATTGCCGATACCAGCCGGGTACGCCTTGGGGCGCACATTGGTGAAGGCACCACCGTCATGCACGAAGGCTTTGTGAACTTCAATGCCGGTACCGAAGCGGTCTCCATGGTCGAGGGGCGTATTACCGCCGGTGTTATGGTCGGCGACGGCTCTGATGTGGGTGGTGGATCATCAATCATGGGCACCCTGTCCGGTGGCGGCAAGGTCGTGATATCACTGGGCAAGAACTGTCTGCTCGGGGCGAACTCCGGCATCGGTATCCCGCTGGGCGATCGATGCACGGTCGAAGCTGGCCTATACGTTACCGCTGGCACCAAGGTGGCCATGCTCGATAACAAAAAACAGCTGGTCAAAACGGTTAAAGCGCGGGAACTGGCGGGTCAGTCGGATTTGCTGTTCTGGCGCAATGCCGAAACCGGCCGGGTGGAATGCCTGTCGAACAAAACGGCTATTGAACTGAACAGTGAGTTGCACAGCAATAACTGAGTTAGATATTTTAAAGTTCGCAACCAAGTGAGTACCAGGTACCGGGTGTACCTCTCCGGGGGAGTCCGCAGCATGGATGCTGCGGTCTAGGCCCCATGGACGGGTTCACGCCGACCCCGGCGAGGTATACCCGGCACCTGGTACGGACTCATGGCAGCAAGACAAACCCAAACTCCGAATCTTTAACTAGTCGCAGACAAACAGCCTGACCTGATGCTCGGTGAGCAGATCCTGAAATACCTTGGGGGGTGGGCTGTCGGTGTAGAACGCATCGGCCTGGGCAATGCTGCCCAACCGAACCATGGCCTGGCGACCAAACTTGCTGTGATCGGCTGCCAGTAACACCTGGCGGCTGTGTTCTATAATGGTCTGGGCGACGCGCACTTCGCGGTAATCGTAATCGAGCAGGGAGCCATCGTCGTCGATGCCACTGATGCCGATGATGCCGTAGTCGAGCTTGAACTGGCGAATAAAGTCGAGCGTCGACTCACCGACAATGCCGCCATCACGGGCACGCACCTCACCACTGGCCACAATCACCCGAAAATCCTCCTTGCCGCTCATCAGCGTCGCCACATGCAGATTGTTGGTCACAATCTGCAGCCCCTTGTGCTGCATCAGGGCATGAGCAATGGTCTCGGTTGTCGTACCTATGTTGATGAACAGGCTGGCGTGATCCGGGATCTGGCCTGCCAGAGTCCGGGCAATACGTTCCTTGGCCGTCTGATTCAGAATCTGCCGGTCGAAATAGGGCAGATTTTCCGTGGAATTAACCGGGCTGGCTCCCCCGTGAAACCGCACGATCAGGCCGCTGTCTTCGAGCAAGGTCAGATCGCGACGGATGGTCTGGGGCGTCACGCCAAAGTCTTCGACCAGATCGTCTATGGTTGCGTGGCCATCCTTCTCGACGCGTCGAACGATCGCCGTTTGTCTCGGATTCAACGGTTTTTCCATGCGGGCATTACGTAGTGTCATGCGGTCTTATTGCATCCCGCTGGCAGCTGACAGGCGGTCTTCCAGCGCATCAACCCGCTCACTGACGGCAACCATACGACGATTAGCCTCCAGTCTGCCAGCGTCAATGGAGCGCAACACATCATTTAGCTCGGTCACTTCTTCTTGCAGTAATTGCTGGTTCATGGTCACAGTGCCTTGCTCAACCAGCAGGCTTTCCTGCGTCAATGTCAGCGACAGCAAACGTTCTTCCAGACTCGCCAGATTCAGATTTTCCAGGCTTGCCTGCAACTCGGCAAAAGCCGCTGATGCCTGGTTCAGTTCAGCCTGCAATGCGGACAACGATTCGGACTGTGCGTTTGTAGTGGCCGCCTGTTCGTTGAGGCGACTGGTCAGTGAGGCTACCGCCTGCTGGCGCGCCTCGATCTGAGCTTGCACACCGGACTGGATCTGAGCGATGTTTTGCTGGTTGGTTTCAATCCATTCCCGATTACGCTCGTTGGCTACCGCCCAGAGTTTGCGAATTTCGCTCATCTGCATATCGGTTTCGGCCTTGATGGCACGGAACTGATTGTTAATTGCCGTCTCGTTCATCGCCACCGATTCATCGGTTGCCGTCATCGAGCGCTGCACCGATACGATGCGATCATCGGCCAGTTGCAAGCGTTCATCAAACAGAGCCAGACTCTGCTTCTGGCTGTAGGCCATCAAACCGAGCCCGGCACTGACGGCAAACAATACCAAAACCAACACCCACAAAAGCGTTGGGGCACTGCCACCCCGAGAAGGGGGTTCTGAACGTCTGGGAGACGCTGTGGCGCGTGGTGTGGACGAAGGCGTCGTCGTCGACTGACGACCGCGGATCTGATCCCGGTCTGGCACCATTTTGGGCAGGTCACTACCCGGTTTTGAATCCGACATTGAAACACCCTGTTCGGTTAATTAGGTAGGGTCATTATAGAGACAGACCCCCGATGAACAAGAGAGACTCGGTAATTGTGCTCACTCCCAGTAAAATAGCCGCCAGGGCACACTTGAAACCGAGCCCGACCGACCAGATAGTACAGTTACGAGTGAAAACGTGCTAACACACCCATCAATAAGACAGAGGGAGAACACCATGGCTTTTGAACTGCCAGAGCTGCCATACGCGATCAACGCGCTGGAACCCCACATTTCTCAGGAAACCCTGGAATACCACCACGGCAAGCACCACAACACCTACGTGACCAAGCTGAACGGCCTGATTCCGGGTACCGAATTTGAAGGCAAAAGCCTGGAAGACATTATCAAATCCTCTTCCGGTGGCGTGTTCAACAATTCCGCTCAAATCTGGAACCACACCTTTTACTGGCACAGCCTGAGCCCGAACGGCGGTGGTGCACCCACTGGCGCACTGGGCGACGCAATCAATGCCAAGTGGGGCTCATTTGAAGCCTTCCAGAAGGAATTTGACGAAAAAGCCGTCAATAACTTCGGTTCAAGCTGGACCTGGCTGGTCAAAAACAGCGACGGCTCACTAGAGATCGTCAACACCAGCAACGCCGGCACCCCCATTACCGAAGGTCAGACGCCAATCATCACCGTCGACCTGTGGGAGCATGCCTACTACATCGACTACCGCAACCTCCGTCCCAAGTATCTGGAAGCATTCTGGAAACTGGCGAACTGGGACTTCGCGGCCGAGAACTTCGCCAAGTAAGGCGAGTTTTATCGCACTGTCCTGTCCGAGCCGAAGGCTTGGACTCCATGAGGTGGCCTAGGCCACCTTTTTTTGTGCGAAAACGATTGCATCATCAAATGCATGGGCATCTACCCGATCGGCTCTCTGGTACTGCTGGAAAGTGGCCTGATGGCTGTGGTCATCGAAATTGACGAACACAGCCAGATGACCCCGGTCGTACGCGTTTTTAAAACGCTCCTGGCGTTTTAGTCCATGCCTCAGATACCCCCACAGAAGCAACCCTGCCACCCGTCGCTAATCTCTTGCGACTTCGAAATTTGACTTATAACACTCGACTGGTTATTCAGGGCTTGCCAAGACATCCATCAATCCGGTCAATAATCACCAGTAATTTCTGAGTTGGCCGCTTATCGGACTTTAGCGCCTCTTCCGCATAGGGCCCTACCTGAGCTCCGGTGGGCAGCGGTAAATCAGCCTCAATCAAAGCGCGCAGACGCTGCAAATAGATCCACTGCAACCATTCCGGCAAGGTTAGCGTATCCACCGCAAACGGTTGCTTACTCGCCAGCGCCTCCGGGGTGGGTGGCATATCACTCCAATAACCTAGCTCTCTCAGCTCCGTTTCCAGTTCGTCCAACAGATTCGACAATTCTGACAACCGACTTCCTCCCCTATCCGCTACGCACCGGCAGACCGTTAAAAAACGCGCAGTGTAGACGCACGACCGGTCGATGCAAAGGATCACAGTATTACCAGACCTGAACAGCATTAAGTACGAAATGGGCAACAATCCAAGTGCTGGCTGCCGGGTAGGCTTGTCCGGGGTAGGCCGCAGCATGGATGCTGCGGCCTAGGCTCCATGGAAGGATTTACGCCGACCCCGGACAAGCCTACCCGGTGGCCAGCACGAACTCGTGCCACAAAAGCATACCAACCACGGTTCAACCCCTAGGATTAATAAGCCGGGGAATTTCCGGTACACTGCGCCACCCATGACTGACACCCGAGCCGCTGTATGAGCACCACAAATACCCAGACCACACCCGGCCTTGTTGATTTTCTGGAGCGCAGTGGCGCCCGTTACCGGGCCTTTGATCTGGGCAGTCAGCTGCGTAACCTCAATAAGGAACAGTTTGCCCGGTTCGACCAGGGGCAGGCTTACCCCTACCCGTATCTAAGTCACGCCTGGCTGATACTACTGCTTTGGAACCCGGAACAGCGCGAGCAGCACAGCATCTGGTTTATGAAACTGCCGCTGGACGAACAGGGTGGACTGCCCGCCGCCGTCATGACCGACGTGCTCGACCGGCTATACCGCTCGATCGCCACCGCTGACCCTAAAGAACGCCAGCGCCTATTGACCGACCACCCCTATCAGTTCACGCCCCCGGATAACAAAATGGCCGCGTTGCACGCTCGCGCCAGTCGTATTCTAGGAGCACCACCCAGCACGTTCTATGCAGATGCCCAGCGATTGCTTACCCTGCAAGGTACTTCAGAAGAATGGGCCAACATTGGCTTGCAAGGCCTTTTCGATGTGCTAGAGCGGCGTAGCCCGGCCGATGAGCAAGCACTTACCCGCCAGCTACCCGGGTTGCCGGAGTTCGTACGCACCCAGGTGTTGAACGCGCTCGAACATCATCAGCCGGGCGTTGCGCTGACCGAGCGCATTATCGCGCTGGGCCGACAACATCAGGATGTATCAACGCGCGTTGCCGCGCTGCGTGCTCTGTCACAAAGCCCGGCGACGGGACTGGTCGAAAGTTTCGTCAGCGATTCATTGAATCGCTTTGCAGACGAGTTGGACGTGGTGCTGGCTGTGCTTAGCCGGCACCCGGGCTTGCTCGCCAATACCGACCTGGCGCTGGTGGTGCTGGACCGGCTGGCAGTGCTGGCCGACACCGATGGCTTCAACCGGGTGGTGCAAGGGCTGGCGTTGCAGCCGGGCCTGTCGGGTCTGATACTGCAGGCGTTACGCCATCCAAACCGCTCCGAGGCGCTGGCGCGTGCCATAGGCGCCCTGATTCACAGTACCCGGACCGTACAATGATCGACACGACAACCCTCACGTCTAACCCCGCTGATCCCTGCTATTGCGGCCAACCGGAGCCGTATCGCACCTGCTGCGGCCGGTTCCTGGAGGCCGGCGCCTACCCGCGTGACCCGGAAACCCTGATGCGCAGCCGCTACACGGCCTATCGGTTGCAACGTCTGGCCTATCTGATTAAAACCTGGCATCCCACTACCTGCCCGGCCCTTACCGCTGAACATCTCGAAGGGACTAACTGGCAAAAACTGCATATTGTTCGCAGCCAGGCTGGCTACAAGAAAGGCTGGGTGGAATTCATAGCCCACTTTATCGACGACCAGGGCAAAGCCGAGCAACTGCATGAGATCTCAGAGTTCCATAAAGTGAAAAGTCACTGGGTCTACTATTCGGAACTAACGGCCTGGCCGGGCGAATAAGCCATAAAGGTCTGCTGGTTTTTCATCGGCCAACTGACCACAATACCATGCCACAGAAGCACTGATTCGCCCCACAACGGAGCCCGATATGAGCTGTTATGACCTGCCCGGCCTGCTGCCCTTCGACCAGGCGCTGGTGCGGATGCTGAACCAGCTAATGCCCGCTGAGGGCGATGAAACCCTGGCTATAACAGAGGCTGTAGATCGTGTCACTGCGGAGCCCGTGCGGGCGAAAGTGAATCTCCCGGTCTTCGACAACTCCGCAATGGACGGTTACGGCCTGAGATACCAGGATGCCCTGAACGACAGACCGCTGCCTATTCAGGGCCGGGTGCTGGCCGGGCAGACACTGGATGAGCCTTTAAAACCTGGCCATTGCGTGCGCATCATGACCGGAGCGCCACTGCCAGAGGGTTGCGATACGGTCGTAATGCAGGAAAACGCTATGGAAACCGACCAGGGCGTCACCTTCGACCCGCTGCCGGAGCAAGGCGCCAACGTACGGCTGCACGGCACAGACCTGAAAGCGGGCGACGTCATTCTGCCCGCCGGTCACCGGTTACGACCCATAGATGTAGCGTTACTGACGAGCGTGGGTCTCGCCGATGTGAGGGTGCGTCGACGCCTGAGTGTAGCGGTCTTTGCCAGTGGCGATGAATTACAACCAGCCGGTACCGCACTCGAGCCGGGGCAAATATACGATTCCAACCGACCAGGTCTGCATGCCCTGCTCGATAAACTGGGCGTCGATGTACTGGATCTCGGCGTCATTCCCGATGACCCGGACGCCTTGCGCCAGGCGTTTAGAACCGCCAATGACTCCTGCGACTTGGTTATCAGCAGCGGCGGTGTCAGCGTCGGCGAGGCTGACTTCACTCGTGATATTCTGGACCAGGAAGGCGATATCGAATTCTGGAAGCTGGCCATAAAACCCGGCAAGCCACTGGCGTTTGGACGCCTCAGCCAGGCCTGGTTTGTTGGCCTGCCGGGCAACCCGGTCTCCACACTGGTAACCTTTCACCTGATTGCGGTACCCGCCATTCGCTGCCTGATGGGCATGCCCCACCAACCGCTCGCGCAGCTGAACGCCATCACCAGTGAGCCCCTGCACAAGACGCCCGGGCGCATGGATTTTCAGCGTGGATATTGGGATGTTCAGGATGGCACTGTCCAGGTGCGCTGCACAGGCTCTGGCCAGGGCTCACATCAACTGAGCTCCCTGACCGGCGCCAATTGTTACATTGCGCTGGAACAAGACCGAGGGCCAGTTGCATCTGGCGAGACGGTCACGCTCTGGCTATTTGATGATGCGATGGCCTGACTCGAGTTGGTTGCCATTAACTCAAATTCCTGAGTTCGGGTTGGCTGGGTGGCATTGGTCCGCACCGGCTACCGGGTGTGCCCCTGTGGGGTCGGCGTAAATCCATCCATGGAGCCTAGG